>CAZJLX010000073.1:6502-9020 GCA_964546545.1 uncultured Ignavibacteriaceae bacterium
CTGCTTTAAAATCGAGGAGAAAAAGACATTCTCCGCTACCCGGCCCTGATGGACGGGCAGAATAAACTCTTTGCCGGTAATATCCTTGACGACTTTTTCGAACCGGAAATAAGATCTCGCCCCGGCGTATGATTCATCACCTCGCATTAGCGCCGCCCATTGTTCCGTCGACATCGCGCCGGTTCCGGAATCGGTCAGAAGATCAACATAAATCTCTTCCGCTTTGATCTGAAAAATATTGTATTTGGCGCGCTTTAAGATCTCCTCCCGCCGGTTTGGCGGAAGAAGTTCAATAGGCTCGACTGATTTTATCCTGAACGGCTCCGGCGGATGTTTATATTCGTCCAAAATTCCTCCAAACTTATATTACATACTTATAGTATTAAAATAACTCTATATCAGGCTTTTTTCAAGCTGAATTCCGCTTTAACACTACCTGTTAAAATATTCATACTGTTGCGAATTTCCGCCTCATAAAACGGATACAGATGCTCCGCTTTCTTAATATTGCGCAATATACCCAACTGACGCAACACCTCGATACAAACCGGATAAAGCGCCCGCTGGTTGCCATCATGTATCTTGACCGCGATCCCGATTGACGGATTCGAAAAACCTATCCCCTGTATCGCCTCCGCCCCGATTTTACAAACGACATTATCCGGGAAGGTCCGCATCATAGCCAGATCAAACCGCCCTTCACCGGAGAACATCTCGGGAAACTGCGACATAGCCGACTTGATACGTTTTAAAATCGCCTTGTCTTTTTCATCGTCACCGATTGCATTGGCCAGCTTCAAAAAGGCCAGCGCGGTATATTTCATCGGCATCCCGAAATTGGGCGCCGAACAGCCGTCAGTGGCAACGACAATCTTATCGCGCGGATATTCATATATACGCGAAATTTCATCCAGAACCATCTGCTGCGTTTTTGAATCCGGGTTTAAATATTCAGAGACATCCTCACCGAGAAACCTCGCCTGCGCCAGAAATCCCGAATGCTTACCCGAACAATTATGCCGGACAAAATCCTTATGCTCATCATGCTGGGGAAACTCCCCCGACATTGTCATATATAGAGGAACATGCGCCCCGCATTTAAGATTTTCCGGTTCGTTGCCGGCCGCTTCGAGATTAGACATCACTGTCTCGCGATGTTCATCGGTCCCGATATGCGAACCGCACATAATCGCCAACTGCTTCGGACTGAAACCGTATTCATCGGCCGCACCGCTTTTAATAAGCGGATAGAGCTGAAACGGCTTGGGTGATGATCGCAGAAAAGTAAAAAACTCGGGGTCACCGAGATAATGTGTCATCTCTTTATTCTTGTTATAAACGACTATCGAACCGTAATGAACCGATTCCTCACGCTCACCACGGAAAACTCTGGCAACAATCTCTGTCATAATTTTATTTCCTGTCTATTTTCTAAATATCTTGACAGAATATATTAAATTCTTATTATTTGTCATTAATAAAGAGTATATATATTTCGTATTTACGATATAAATATGACTAAAAAAACCGGAATTAAGACTGGAAATTGAAATTAATTCATTTTAAATCGAAACTTATGGAGGTAACAATTATGTTTTCAAAAAAACATCTTATCTGGATTTTGGCATTGATGGCGGCCCTTGTGCTGTTTGCCTGTTCAGACGACGATGAAAAAACCCCTACTGGGGGCACTCCGCCACAGCCAACGCCGACAGTTGCATCGATCGCTGTTCCTGCGGGAATGCAGAGTTCCGGTAATAGTTATGCACAACAGGCGGTGACCTGGGTCACAATAGCCAATGTATTTATTTCAATGGCCAGTCAGGTAACAGCTCCCGGCAAAATTAATCCGATGAGCTATAAAACAGCAAACGCCTTTGATTCATCAACATGGTCATATACGACCCAAGGCCTGACATTTTCAATTATTTATTGGGATGACGCTCTTACCCACTATTGGGATCTTAGATATGATGGTACCGACGGAGTCTATACATACGATGATTGGCTGGTCGCAAGATTTGTCCAGAAAAAGGACGGAACCGGCGGTTCTATAACAGTCTATGAGACAAATACAACAACAGTGGAAGCCAGCGTAGTTTGGACATATATTGGTGGCGTCTATACGGTGACCTTAACGTCAGGAACGGATGTTGTCGTGATTGTTGTCAATGCCGACGGTTCGGGAACATTGGATTATACAGATGACGGATGTCTTGAATTAGAAATCGAATGGGCCGCCGATGGTTCAGGATCTTGGGTTGAAAATGATTGCGGGCAAGGTTCTTCAAGCGGTACATGGGCAGCGGCTGGCAAATAATACTTAAATTATTAAATAAAATTCAAAGCGGGAGTTTTCCACTCCCGCTTTTTTTATGTTTGTATATAATCGTCATCGCGACGAGTTGTAGTTGAGGCAGGTCTTGCGAATCCACACAGGTGGATTGGTGTGACCTGCCGCCTTTATACTGATTTGAACCTGTCAGGTCACACCCTCGACATTGTCTCGACCAATACC
>CAZJLX010000074.1:0-8983 GCA_964546545.1 uncultured Ignavibacteriaceae bacterium
TGGTATCATTTTTCATCATGATTATAAAATTCCACAGTCAGCAGCGGCCTTCTGAGTGGTTGCTTTTATCGTTAAAAAGTCCTGCAAATCAAGAACATTTAGAACATGTATAATATTGTCCGGAACATTACAAAGCATAATATCTCCGCCCGTATTACGAAATGTCTCAACCATGCCGAGAATTGAACCGACCCCGGCCGATGAAATAAATTCCAGCCACTCCATATCAATGATGATAAATTTTCGATTTTCCGATGCTGCCTGCGATAGAATTTCAATCATTTCATGCGCATTATTATTATCCAGTGTTTGTTCCGGATTTATAATTATCGTTTCGTCATTTATGACTTTGTAATTAATTCGTCGGTTTGACATATATCATCTCCAGCATTTTTCAAGAGTTAGAACATTTATGCTATTTTCTTTACGGCTATAGCTTATTCGATCTGCCATTCGATTAATCATTATTAGTCCATAACCACGCTTTTGATTTCCAGCCGCTGCTTCAGCCGGATTATATTCAGAGTTGATTTGAGTTGGATCAAAGGGTTGTCCATAATCCAAAAAACTTAAAATTATTCGGTCATCCTTCGGTACAGCACTGAATTTAATCGTTTTATTCTCACTCATGTGAGAATGATCTGAAATATTAACCGCCACCTCATAAAAAATTGTCTCCAGATCATGTACATATTTGGGTGAAAGACCGAGTTTATAGAGAAATTTACGAAACCGACTCTGTGACTGTTGGATATCGTTTTTCAAACATCTGAATTCAATATTTAATTCGGCAATTCCGTTTTTTAATGGCTTTAGTGTGACTGTACCTTCGTCAATGGTTTTAATCGTCCCGTTATATTTAAACAGGCTAAATAAATCCAATATTTTTAAAACTCTTATCAGGCCGGGACCGGCATTAGCCAAATATAAAGGTATTTGAGCCTGTTCACAGATTAATCGACTTTGCCAGAGAATATTAATATGGCCTGATATGACCTGTCGCAACTCCGAGCAATCCAATAATATTTTCGGCGGTTTATCAATAACCAGATTCTTTAATTTCTTCAAATAAAGATCGGGTGAGCGCTCCAAAATATCCCTTGTTAATATGATTGTCCCATGATTTTTCGTATTAATTACCATAATTTAAGACCCGTTCCTTTTCATATTTTATATCGGCGGATAGCATATTCCACTTCATAACCAGCAACGTAATATCATCGAATTGAGGCGCTTTTCCGATGAAAGCCTGATGTTTTTCGATCGTTTTGGTGATCATGGCTTCAGGCCGTAACTCTCTATTATCCTTAAGGATGCTCAGAAAACGATCCATCCCGAATTCTTCCTGTTCGTCATTCATTGCCTCATTTATCCCATCTGTAAACTGAATCAGCCAGTCATTTGAGCCAAGGATAATTTCGCCACACTCTATTCTCTTGCTAAAAGCATCTTCCGGCATCAGACCCAGCGGAAAACCTTTCGTTTTAATCAACTCACATTCACCATTGTTACCGTTGATTCTGATTAGTGGATTATGTCCCGCAGAGGCATAGCTGAAGTGTCCGTTGTTTTTGTTAAGTAAGCCATAGAAGAGTGTTACAAACATGCCCTTTTTAATATTTGTCAGAAGTTCCCGATTTACGGCCGACAGTAACTCGGCCGGATTTTGATAAATATGAGCCAGTTTTTTCACAATATCGCGAGTTATCAACATCATTAGCATACCGGGTAATGACTTGCCCGATACATCGGCCACGATAAAACCGATATAATTATTGTCATACTCAATAAAATCATAATAATCACCGCCGACCTCTCGAGCGCTCTGATATATCCCTGCGAATTGAAATTTATTCCCGGAAGGATAATCTTTGGGAAGAATATTGGCCTGTATTTCCCGGGCGATTTCAAGCTCACGCGAGATACGTTCCTGTTCAATCAGATCCTTTTGGGCCAGATTCAGCTTCTTACCCATGACCTTAAGCGTCTCCGCAAGATATCCGAGTTCGTTTTTACTGGTCATCGGAAATTCGAGATTGATGTTGTCAAATGAGATAGCCTTCAATCCGCTGGTAATTATCTGTATCGGTCGAAGCTTTCGGTTGAGAACAATCATGGTCGCCGGTATTCCGATCAGCAACATGATCAGTGTTATCATTGCAATCGTCAATATCGTGGAGGTTCTGGCTTCTTTTATCTGCTTTGTCGATGACGCCAGACCGAGATAACCTACCGGCGTATTATTTTCGACAATCGGAATGATAAGTTTTAATGTGTCATTATATATTTCCAGCGATTTTTTTTCGGCCAATATTTTTTCGGAGTTAAAACCATTTGGCATTTTCATCTTTTCCGATTGGATTACTTTTTTAAAATCGGTATGCGCCAGAAAGGATTCATTGCGGTCGGAAATTCCCACCCAGAATATATCTGGATTATCGGCCGCCAGCTTGTTGCAAAGATTGTTCAGAAGCAAAGCGTCCGGTCCATTGGTTGATATGATTAATTTTCCCGCCGATCCGGAATAGGACTGCGACTGAGCCAGTAGCCGATCGATAATGCCGTTGGTCACGGTGTTGACATATTTTTCGGTTATAATATAACCGGAAGTCAGCATTAATAAGAGAATAATTCCGCAAAGATAAAGCGAAAACTCAAATCTGATAGATTTACGGAAATGTTTCGGCTGGGGCCAGTCATTGGCCGGTGTCTGATTATTATCGGTGCTCATATGATAACTCTTCTAACTTTCTTATTTCGTTCTTTGTCCGATTTATATAATCTTTAATTTCCGCATTTTCGGGCTGAAGTCGGGCCGCCTTATCCCAGACATCAATCGCTTCATTGAACATGTGTCGGCCATATAGTTCGATACCGATAAATTTATAGGCTCGGACCAGATATTCTCTGACCGACAGATAATTGGGGGCCAGGCGATTTACCTCTTCCCAATTCTCAACAGCTTTGTCAATGTTCCCGTTTTCGAAATAATCCTGAGCCGCCTGATAGATCTCATCCACCCGTTTTCTTAATTCGGAACCCAATGTGGTTGCGACAATCTGCCCGGAGGCTTTTGATGCAAAACCGGTTTCGGCCGCGTTCAATTTTTGTGTCGCTTTCAATTTAATGCTCAAACATTGTTTATGTCCCGGAAAAATTGTCAACGCCGAGTCGGTGTAAATAATACATGAATCATAGTCGCCGTTAGCATACAGTTTCTCGGCGGTACCTCTCCAGTATTCAAAAAGAGTCTTTTGATATATCAAAGTGACTCTTTGATTATCAGGTGCAAATTTTATCAAACCATGGGCAATTGTTAAGGCCTGTTCTATCTGCTCGTAATTTAAGAGCGAATCGACTTTTATAATCATATCTTCAATCATTTCAGATTGCGAGCGTGACTGCTCAATAGCCGAATCAGCCGCCTGGGATAGCCTGATAGCTTCATTTTGGTTGACGCCGGTGGCCAGTGCCAGTTCAGCCAGATAACGAGCCGACAGGAAATCATTCTCATCAAATTTTGCCTGAGCCGATGACATATATTCGGCGTACTTGCGTTTCCCGGCGATATCATTAAATTTCTGACGAGCCTCCGAGGCCAGTTCATATATCTCGGTTGTATCAATATTATTGGCGCGGGCCAGAAAGAGGGCCCTGTCGAACTGGCTGAGTGCCTGGTCCAGATCTCCCGCATTCAAATTGTTTTTTCCGTCATTAACCAACTGCCGGACCATTTCCTGATTACGCTCATTCAACTGCATGTTCATCAGGTTATTAAAACTATTTTCCCTTTGGCGGGTGCGATTATTTCTTCTTTGGCTGACCGATGAACCGAAAAAAGTGGTCAGGCTGAACATATGCAGACTTCCCAGATCACGTTCCACCAGCGCATAATCAAAACTGATCAGCTTATAACTTAAACCGCATCCGAAAGAGGGGAGAGAGTTATAGCTGCCGCCTCGCAGGTAAAGCAAATTATCAAAATTATATTCGGCCCCGAAAGAAAAATCCGGATCGGTTCCCGTGGTCCGTTCCATGCTGGTCGAAAAAGTAATCTGATGCGCCTGATGCCTTGTCGGGAGCATCTTAAAGGACATTCCAAGGTCGAATGAAAACGGATAACTTACCGTTTCATCGACCAGCTTTAAACCGGGCTTGACGATATTGCGCAAATTCATCGACAGCGACATCGTCTGCATCCGGAAAATATCCAGGCCCAGTTTACGGCCGATTGACAGGCTGACTCCGGGCGACGAAGTCGCCCGATAGTTGTCGAGCGAGTGACGTTCCAGCGATAATGACAGGCCGATATTATAGTCGGCCATAGTACGACCATAGGCCAAATAGAGAGCCAGACGATTGTCCTCGATTTCGTCAAGCAGGATATTATTCACATCTCTTTTTTCAATACCGCTGATCCCGAGTCGGAAAATGCCAATACCAAAACTGCCCCAGTCCAGGGTCGGTATGGCCATTCCGAAATATTGATAGCTGACATCAGCATCGTACATCGGACAATGAAAAGCCGAAATCGCCAAATGTTGTGTCCCGGCGAGTACCGACGGATTCCAGAATGAGGCTGTGACCGGGTCACAGCCGGCCAGATCGGAGCCGCCCAGCGATAACTCTTTGGCTCCGGCACCCAGATGAAAAGGTGAAACAAGCCCGGCATCGTCGGCCGGAGTTGTTCCGGCCAGCAAAATCAGACCCAATATGTAAATCAGGCTGCGTTTCATCGTAGTACCGAAATTTTCCTTTTATAATTTTCTGTCCGGCCGTCGCTGTATCGTGCGGTTATGCGGCCGTAATATGTTCCCGGAACGACTGTCTGACCACCCTCCGCCAATCCGTACCATTTATCTTCATCATGAGTTCCGGATGTTTTAAAAGTATTGGCGACAATCCGATTGACCAGATCACCGGTGATCGTGAATATTTCAATATCAATATAAGCGTCATCATTTAAAATATAGCCGATTGTCGTTCCCTCACCCCGCTCCGGATTGAACGGATTGGGATAATTGCAATATGAATTTTCAAGTGATGCCGCTGTTAATGATATCTCGACCGTTTTCAACGGATAGGTATTATTGGCCAGAACCGGGGCAATTTCGGTGGCCAGGTACACATCGGCCAGATGCATAAATGTCGAATCATCGAATTGAATAAAGTAATTACCCTGAGGGGCATCCTCTCTAATATTGCCATTAAGGACAATATCAACAGCCGAGCCATTGACAAGCGAGCAGGCCGCCGAGGGTATCAGTTTTAGCGAGTCTCCGGAAAAAGTGGAGTCGACCGCTGTCAGAATATTATCCAAATAAAGATTGATCCGGTCGAAAATAAGAGCGCCGTTTATGGCTGCTGTGCCGTTTTTATCGCGCCGGTAGACCTGGCCGAACAGGCCGTCAATTGCAAGGTCGCCCTGCGGATTGACCGAGAGATAACTAAGTTCGGCAGACATCATACCGGCCGCCTGCTGGCCGGGATAGGCCAATTGTACCGGAAAAGAGAGGACATTCATAACCGGTCTTCCGGACGGCAGGATTATTTCGGCAATATCGGTTATAAATGGAAATTCTACGGAACAGCCGTTCTCGAATGTAAATCCGGGATTCCAACTACTGTCATTATAATCCAGTATCTGGATTTGTGATGCGGCGAGAGCAAAATTATTATAGAAAGCATCAAGTTCGATATCCGCGATAAGGTCAATCGATATACTGTCTCCGGGGTCTATTTTCAGCCCACTGCTGTCAAATCTGAAAACAACGGCTCCACTCTGAAGTTCAACATAGGTTTGATAATTAAGAGAACCATTATTCAAACGGTAGCCGATTCGGTCAAAAAGACGATCCGGATCAAGCGGTATACCACTGCTGTCGAACAAAGTCAGTAAAATTTTATCAAGCTGCAAGGCAGCATAATTACTTGTTGCATCATAATCGACGGTAATTTCCAGTAAATCGAGCGAATCCAGACCGCCAATTACCGTTGAGGGCAAAACGGAACTGATACAAACCTGCGGACCCAACGCCGGCAATTCAAGAGTTGCCAAGTTGGAATTGATTGGGAACTCGGATCCGGTGGCCAGGGTGAGAGAATCATCGGTGGCCATCTCCAGTGTCGAATAGGAGCTAAAATCGCGAACCGTAAAGGATAAACTATCGGATATCCGTAGGCCAAAACGATTATACGAACTGTTTTGCAATATGGACACTTGTAATATAAGCGAATCAATCTCGCCTTCATTGAGTATCAGTTGCGAACTTAATTCAATCTCGGTCTGATAGGTTCCTGGAGTAAAGGATGTCACTTCGGCGACTACCACCGGCCCGCGGCGTATACGAATTCGGCTTAGCAACTCCGACACATCAAGCGTATCACTGTTCTCGTCTACAAAGAAGGTCGATAATCCGGTAAGTCCCACCGGCGAACTTCCCGACGCTCCCGGATGACGTAATCTTAATTTTAAGACATCTATGTTATTTTGGCCATAATTGACTTTGTTGTTCAGCAGGTTTTCTGTTGAGATGACCATTTTCTGTGATGCGTCGTCGATTCGGCAGGTGGCTGTTTTTAACGGGAATGAAACACTGGCATCGATAGAAACAGCCTGATCATTATTATTGTCCACAATTGGAATCGCGTAAGCTTCATGCAGACAAAGGACAAAATGAGAAGCGAGAGCGGAGCTGTCGATATCAATCAGAAGTGAAAAGTATTTTTCCTCGTTCGGATGTATAATTACCGGTTGAGTGAATGACATTTTGATTTGCGATAGATGAGGAACCGTTTCCAACACTGTCAGATTGTGATATTCCGAGGCCAGAATCATCCGCGAAAAAACCTCATCGGCAAACAGGCCGGCATCGTCACTATCCTCTATATTTAATATCAGACTATCGAGACGTAATGAAGCTGAATTAAGTGATGTATCAGGATGAGTGATTTTTATTCCAAACGGGAAAACATTGACCTGACCGCGAGTCACCGAGGTTGGTATATTTTTGATTAACTGGACTGCGACATTGGCCGGGGCCGTTTGAATCGTAACTATCGCCGTCTGGATTTCCAGCGACGTGTCCGCCGATGTGGTTGAGAAAGCATAGGAACGCCAGTAAAGCGAACCTGTTGACAGGCTCGTATAATAAAAGGAAAAATTGGCCGAGGTTTTTGCATTTAGATCAACCGGACCAGCCGCGCTGCTGTCAAAGGTGACCAGATTTGAATCGGAAATATAGGTAACAGCAGCGGTAACATCATTTATCGGAGAGCTGTCGGCATTGGTCACGGTAATATTTACAACAATACTCTGTCCGACCGAGTAATACTGCTTGATAGGCGGACCGGCTACCTGAAGATGCGAACTGGAAACCGTAAACACCCCTTCCGATATCAGAGCCGAATCATTGGGGCCGTCGTTATCGGACAGATACTCACAGCCGTTTATCGGAATCGAGCCCCGGAAATAAACATCGGGCGAGGCCGAGGTCGATATATCCCCGATCACCAAGAGAGCCGATCGCAGGCTGTCAACTTCGAGGTTTAGCGCTTCAATTGTCCAGTCGCCATTATCGTAGACAAACTGTCCCAGAAGTGAATCGGAATCCTGCCAACTACTGTCATTGTTTATGTCCAACCATAGCTCAAGCGTCGAGATATCGCTGCTGTCGGCGTCTCCGACATTTTCAATTATAAGCGAATTTAAAATGTCGGATAAATTGCCGTTATAAGCCGGTTTGAAAGCAAACAGCAAAATCGAACTGTCGCCCGGATTTAATGATTGCGATGTCGGTTCAATAATTTCATATTGTTGCAATACCGAACCGTCGACTATATGATAGCCGCCCGATACGATTGGCAGATCACCATTGATTGAGACCGATGCGGAAAATTGAAAATCCGACGGACCGGCTATTGAAACCGCTAGACTGTCACTATCTATCATCCCCGTCGGGAAATTGGAACAGATATAAAAATATGACAGCGATTCGGCCGGAAGTTCTATAGCCAGCCCGCTTATCTGAAGCGCACCATTGTTAAAATGTCCGACTGCCACCAGTGAATCATCATCAAAAATATGATTATCATCATCATCGAAGTACAGTTTTATCTGTCCCAACTCATAATCGGCATAGGTCGAAGTCAACGCCGTTTGTGAGATATTGTCCAGATTGAAACCGTTTAAGAATTGGCTTTGGCCCTGATATCCGTTATAAAGCGCAAAACTCAGAATATCATGATTCGCTAAACCCGGTTTTATAATGGTGGAGGCCTCCCGGATAGAAATAGCGGTGATACGATTGGAGGGGAAAATCAAATGTGTCTGAGTGTTGTAAACCGGGGCATCATCCGGTCCGTCAGTGCCCGATGTATAAACCGCCCCACCGACAGGCAAGCCAAGTTTAATTGTCCCTGCCTCAAACTGCTGACTGGCAGCATCAATCGTAACAATAAAAGCCGCGCCCGTACTATCAATTAGGCTGGTCAAGTTGCTTATTCTCCAGTAATTGCCAACCGCGGAGAATTGACCCAATCTTATATCGTCGACACTGAAACCATCCCCGGTCAGATCGGACCAGAGGTGTAAAGTCAGTATCGAGGTTGCATTCGGTAAAGTCCCGGAATTATTTACGCTTAATGAAAAAAGACTGTCGACTGCGTAACCGTTTCCGGGGAGGACGAAGCCGAGAGCCGGTTTACCGGTCTGGCCGCCGAAAATATTCGAACCGGTTATCTCATTTATGGCCACATTTGAAGCCGGGAAGGATTCAATAATCGATGGTCCGACGGTACTGATCAGAGGAAAATCACCTTCAAAAATAATAGGCTGTGACATATAAATATCGGTTGTGCCATTTAATTGTAATGTCAGGAGGTTGCCGTTCTTGCATTTATTTGCATTCATCGCCGCCGTAACAAACAGCTCCAGTTCGCCGCCGCTGCCGTCAATTGACAAATTGCTCATCGAAAAGAGGGC
>CAZJLX010000075.1:0-8882 GCA_964546545.1 uncultured Ignavibacteriaceae bacterium
GTGTTTATGGGCTGGTTCAATCGGAATATTATCTGCACAGCGGAATTGATATTGCCGTTCCCGAAACAACTCCAATTTATGCCTTGGAATCGGGTTATGTTAAAGCAATAATAAACTTATATGGCAACTATTCAAGTTGGCGAATAGCAATTTGCGCTTCTCCCGGCGTCGAAGAAACTGAGGGTTGGATGTACGCCCATGTCAAGCAATCATCTATACTACCTTCCGTGGGTGATTGGGTTGAGGCCGGAGAAATAATCGGTGAAATCGTCGGTTGGCCGGACGCACCGGAAACGGTGCGCCATTTGCATCTTTCCAAAATCAGATTCGCCGGTGATTCGGCCACCTGGCACAATGGTTTCAACGATTGGGTCTTTATTGATAATCCGTTATTATATATGGAAAATGTATATGATCCCGATGTGCCGACAATCGATAAGGCCTGGTTCGGGCAGATATTCGCTTTTTGCACCAATATGTCGGCGGGGTATTTTCCGGCGGGGTATCCGATTTCAGGCGATGTCGATATTGTCAGCAGCATGTATGACTACACAAACTTCTATCAATGGAAACAGGTGCCATATTTAATAGAGTATAAAATTGAAGGTGATTCATCAATCCCCTGGAAAACCACAGTCTGTTTTAACGAAGAAATCGGATCATACAATGAATGGATGATGACTTATAAAGGAATCATCTATCAGGATGACTATTACTGCAATACTGACTTTCAGGCCGACAGTCAAGCCTTCTTCATAAATTTAACCAACAGCGACGGTGACGGAGTGGTCGAGCCGTCCGATCCCGCCGAATGCTGGCAGACGGCGAATTTCCATAATGGTGATTATATGGTATTTGTTCGTGCTTCAGATTTGGTTGGAAATTCGGCGATTGATTCAATGGTAGTAACGGTTGAAAACTTTTTTGAATTGTCGGGCAGCGTCACGTTTTCAGATGGCAATCCCTATTTGGAAGGTATCGAAATATATGTTGGGGAGCCAATTTTGGTAGGCGGAACAACCGACGATACCGGCTTTTTTGTTATCGAAGATATGGGGGGCGGCAGTCAATATATAAGCATCAATCGAATCGGTTACAATTCGTTCGATACATTACTTTTGATGAATCAAAATCATAATTTGAACATCGTTCTGACACCGGGCGGTTATACCTGCGGTGATTCCAATAGTGATACGGTCGTCAATATATTTGACATTACTTTTATGATTAGTTATCTATATAAAGGTGGTCTGGCGCCTTATCCTCAAGTCGCTTCGGATGTCAACAGCGACGGAACCATAAATATTTTTGATGTTACATACTTAATAAGTTTCCTGTATAAAGATGGTCCGGAACCGGATTGTCCATGATATAATAATTTTATCTTATCGGAACGGAGATAAATATGAGCCAGATTGTGACTGTCGGTTTAATATTGTTTGTCATACTTCTTTACTGGATTCCGGGTCAAGGCGACCCTCCCCCGCCGACCAATTACCGGATTGCGACACCTTATCCGCAATTGCAGAATGAGGAACAGGTTGTAGTCTGTCCGGCCGACAGCAATATTGTCATGGCGCTCTGGCGCGATTTTCGGCTTGGCTATCGGCAGATCGGTGTTGGGCGTTCGACCGATGCCGGCAACAGTTGGGTCGATTCATTGATAAAAGTAACGCGTTTTTATTTTCAATCGGATCCATGTGCGGCAACCGATGCTGATTCGGCAGTGTTTTTATGTTTTCTGGATTGGGATAATTTGAATGCATCAACCATTACAGTGATACGGTCGCCCGATAAAGGTCAGACCTGGGATTTGATGGCCATCCTTCCGACCAACTATGAATCTTTTGAAGATAAACAATTTATTGCAGTGGACCAAACCGGTGGCCCGTATGATGGGACTCTATATATGACCTGGGCACGATATCCTAACATGGCCTTCGGAGATACTTTGATGTTTGCCCGATTGCAAAAAAATTCTTTTAATTTTGATCCGGCTTATGCGTTTGCGTCTCCCCTCGACTTCAGCTATTGTCCGACTGCCGAACAGGGTTTTACCGGACAATTCGCCCAGCCACTGGTCGGACATAACGGTACGGTCTACGCCTTTTTCAACGGTCAGGAAATCGATAGTACCACATGTGAACACAAATACAATATCAGTTTCACTAAATCAACCGATGGCGGACTGTCGATGTCATCGCCGACCAAAATCCGGCAGACTTTCGGGATTATTTACCAGTATTGGGGCAAAATTGACGGCGATATCGATGTGTATAATATGCCCTCAAGCACGGCCGATATTTCCGGTGGTCCCTTCAATGGCAATTTATATATCGCTTATGCCAATATGGACACTTCAAATACGGAGCACAGCGACTGGAATATCGAATTTATAAAATCAACCGATGGTGGCGTCAACTGGAGCGAGCCATATTACATCAATGATGATATAACCGGGCTCGGCGCGATTCACGATCAGTTTCATCCCTGGCTCTATTGCAATCAGGACGGACTTCTGGTTATCATATTTTATGATCAGCGCCTTGATCCGAATCACTATAATTTCGATCTTTTTGCCGCATATTCTTTTGATGGCGGCGAAAGTTTTACTTCCAACCATCGAATAACCGAAGTATCCAGTTCGCCGGATGATTTAAAGGCGCCTGAAAGTAATTCCCGGCAGGAATATCGGGCCGGCAAAATTGCCGAGTACATCGGCGTCACCGCGTTTAAGGATCATGTTAATGCAGTTTGGACGGATGCTCGAAATGGCAATCAGGAAGTCTGGGGCGCTAATTGGCTTGTGCCGATTCTTGCGCCGCGTCTGCTTTCACCGATAGATGGCACCAATGTTGCATCGCCATATCCTCATTTTAACTGGGCGGCGACCTGGAAACTTGATGATGATAATTACAGGATTGAGGTCGCCACCGACAATCAATTTACAAATATGATCTTTGTCGAATATTCCGATTCGACCGGATTATTATCTTCGACTTATTCTTTATCGGATAATTTATATTATTGGCGAACGAAAGCGTTTAAGCTGTCCAGCGGAGACTCATCCGAATATTCATCCGTCGGACAATTTACGGTCGGAAGTTATTCATGCGTCGATTCGGATGGCGACGGTTATGGCGACCCGGATTATCCGTCGAACATTTGTCCCGAAGATAATTGCCCGTATATATTCAATCTTGACCAGGTGGATTTCGATGATGACGGTATCGGTGATTTATGCGATAACTGCCCCGAAAAAGATAACAGCGATCAGGCTAATAATGACAACGACACATTGGGCGATGAATGCGATAATTGTCCCGATGATGATAACGAAGATCAGTTAAACTCGGACGGTGACAGTCACGGCGATGCCTGCGATAATTGTCCTACTGTCGACAACGAGGATCAGGCCGACAGCGATGGCGATGATATCGGTGATGCCTGCGACTGGCTTTGCGGTGATGTCAATGGCGACACGACTGTAAATATATTTGATATAACTTATCTTATTAATTTCCTCTATCGGGATGGGCCACTCCTGCCGAATGATTGGGCAGCCGATGTAAACAGCGATGAGGTCGTAAATATTTTCGATATTGTCTACATTATCGGTTATTTATATAAGAATGGACCCGAACCAGACTGTTTATAAGAATAAAAAAGGGCGGTTTATAAAACCGCCCTTCGCTTTTTTAATGTCGGATATTAATAACCGAATAACTCTTCCAGAGTGAGATACTGCGGTTCAGCGTACTGACGTAAAATGTCGTAGTCAATCTGGGTCGTATCACCCATAACCAGAATGGTATAGTTTTTATCTTTCAGGTATTTGCTCTGAAAATTCTTGACATCCGTGAAATCAAGAAGCGGTACATTATCATAGACATCTTTTCTGGCATCATGATCACGACCCATCTCGCGGGCCTGTTCATAATTAAAGAGGATTCCCGATTTGGTTATTCGCTCGGTCTGAATTTGTTTGAGGGTGGCCTCTTTCGATAAAGCAAACAGATTATCCGATTCGGGCATATTATTAAGCAGTTCCAGCATACCGGCCATAGCCTCCCCGAGTTTGTCGACCTGAGTGCCGATATATGAAACCACATAGTGGGCATCTTCCGGCCTATACGGAGTGGTGTACGACGAATAGGTAGAGTACGCCAGCGCCTTTGATTCCCGCAGAGTCGTAAAGACTATCGAAGACATCCCGCCGCCGTAATATTCATTGAAGAGACGTCTGACTGCGGCATTATTCGGATTGTACGGTTCGCTTTTTGAGAGCAGATAAATCTCGACCTGTTTCATATCATAATTAGTGACATAGACTTTGTTCTCGTCGGTCGGCAGCTGTTCGAATTCGGTTTTATCCGGGACAACCGCGAATTTGTCGGGAAGGTAATGATATTGATCAATCAACGATGTTATTTCATCCGTACTATGAGGACCATAATACAGGATCCGATGTTGATAACCGCTGATACTTTTAATCAGGTCAATCAATTCCTCAGCCGTCAAGGCCTTAAGTTCCTCCTCGCTGAGGATATTGGTAAACGATGAATGCGGTCCGTAGATGCCGTAATTTCTCATCGCCCGGTTAAAGATATTTCTTTTGGACAGTTTATTATCCTGGCGTGCCTTAAGGATATCGGCCACCAGATTGTCCAGAGCCTCTTCATTCGGTTGCGCATCGCGCAGCAATTCTTCCAATAAAACTATCCCGGTCTCGAAGTCTTCTTTAAGGCCGGAAAGGCTGACCCAGAGCTGATCGTTCGATGTCGAAACCGAGAAAGAGCATCCCGCCTTATACAATTCCTGTTTAAATTGTTCGGGAGTATATCGCGAGGTTCCGAGAAAGCGCGAATAACTCAGGGCCGTTCCGAGTTTATTGTTGTTATCATTACCCATATCGAGAATATAGTACAATTGGAATATATCATTTTCATCGTTTTTCAAATAATAAATCGGCAGACTTTTTTTGGCCACCCTCTGCTTAATCAAGTTTTGATAGTCAAGGAAGACCGGATTGATCGGCGATGCCTCGCCATCAATTATTTTACCGGCAAACTGTGAGCGGGCATCACGATTCAGGTCCACGGGGGTAATCGGAGGTTTGATCACCTTTTTCACATTTTTATCCTCACCGGTCCGCTTATACACAACAACGTAATTATTGCCATAATTTTTGTTGGCGAAATCGATAATATCCTGTCGTGTTATTTTCGAGTATCTATCCAGTCTGTTAATATAGTCCTGATAATCCATCCCGCTGATGAATGACTGCACAAAGGAAAAACTTCGCGCCCAGTTGCTCTCCAGACTTCTTATTTTTGACAGCCTCATATCTTTAATGGCCGCATCAACGAGCCATTCGGGGAACTCGCCCTTTTTTATCAATTCAATCTGGGACAGTAGTAAATCTTTTACTTCTTCTATGGTCTGGCCTTCGCGCGGCCGCCCGTAAAAAACATGGATCGAATAATCGTTCATAACATCCGTATATGAACCGGCGCCGAGGACTTTCTGCTTTTGCACCAAATTAAGATCCATAATCCCGGCAACGCTATTACTCAGAATCATATCCATCACGCGCATGTAATCGACATCGGTTGTCAACTCACCGCCAAAGCGAAAACCAAGCCGAACATTTTCGGCATCCGGTCCGAGGACTTCTCGTTCGACCGGCTGTTTAATCGGATCTTCAACCGGCGAAATAAATTGGGGGATCTCTTTGGCGGGAAAAGAGCCAAACTTGTTATCGATTATTCTAATGACCGAATCCGGATTAAAATCACCGGAGAGACAAATAGCCATATTATTGGGGACATAGTAGGTATTATAATAATCGATGACTTTTTTCAGGGACGGATTTTTCAGATGTTCGATCGAGCCGATTGTCGTTTGGGTACCGTAAGGATGCTTTTTGAACAGTTCTTCGTACATCGTCTCTTCGACTTTCCACCGATCATTATCAAGCCCCCTATTTTTCTCTTCATAAACAACTTCAAGTTCAGTATGGAACAGGCGCATAACAGGATGCGCAAACCGTGAAGCTTCGATAGTTAACCATTTTTCAAGTTGATTCGAGGGGATATTATTTATATAAACAGTTTGCTCCACCGATGTGAAGGCATTGGTTCCCTGCGCGCCGAGGGAGTTAATCATTTTATCATATTCATTGGCGATGGCATAAGTCGCGGCGACGCCGGAGATGGAATCTATCTGTTTATAAATATTCGCCCGTTCGGCCGAGTCGGTCGTATGATAACGTTGTTCATAAAGGTCGATAATTTTACTCAGTTCAACCTTTTCCTTATCATAATCCATTGTTCCGTAATCAACCGAACCCTTAAACATCATGTGTTCCAGATAATGCGCCAGTCCGGTGGCGTCGGCCGGATCCATTTTGCTTCCGGCTTTAACCGGGATGGCGGTTTGAACCCTTGGTTCATTTTTATAGACCGTCATATAGACGGTCAGGCCATTATCCAGCGTATAAATTCGGGCATTGAGAGGGTCATTTTCATAGGTCAGGTAAGTGTAATGGCCATCACTGTTTTCAATTGCGGCTGCCTGAAGAATATTTGTCGCCGCAAAAAGAACAAGCAACAGAATTGCCATAAATATAAGGTGTCTATAATTTCGCATCCTGACTCCCGATTGTTAATGTTTATATCCCGATAGATTAAACGGAAAATAAATATATCTATTGGATTTTATACCATACTCAAATATCAGCATTTGGCTAATTTATTTCCGGATTAAGGTTTTGTCAATAGTTGGCAATTTAATATTCATTAATCGGTTACGGCCTTTTATGTTGACCGATTAGGAAAATACGTTAAATTATATATAAAATTGGATCGGAGATCGTATTGGATAATCAAACCTGCTACCCTCATTATAGATTTTCAATAATAATTAATGTTTTGATTTTTATTATTTTATTTGCCAATATAAAGGCCGATCCACCAGTCGCTTTTGATCTCCGCGATTATGGTGGTTATAACTATGTTACCTCTGTCAAAAGTCAGCAGGGCGGAACCTGCTGGACTCATGGCGCTATGGCCGCGATTGAAAGCAATCTGTTGATGACCGGCCGGTGGCAGGAAGCCGGCGAAACGGGCGAACCGAATCTGGCCGAATATCATCTGGACTGGTGGAATGGTTTCAATGAACATCATAATGACGATGCTGTACCGCCGTATGGTTCAGGGCTGGTGGTTCACGAGGGTGGTGATTATCGGGTAACATCTGCCTACCTGACCCGCGGAGAGGGAGCGGTGCGGGATATTGACGGTCAGATATTCGATACGGCGGCGGCCCGATATAACAGCAACTATCATTATTATTACGCTCGTAATATCGAATGGTATACGGCCGGAAGTGATTTAAGTCGGATCGACAAAATTAAAGAAAATATTATGACGCACGGTGCGATCGGAACCTGCATGTGCTCAAACGGTTCATTTATGAGCAACTATATACATTATCAACCACCCGAGAACAGCCTTGATCCTAATCATGCCGTTGCCATAATAGGCTGGGATGACAATCTTGTGACTCAGGCCCCCCAAAACGGCGCCTGGTTATGCAAAAACAGTTGGGGCAGCTATTGGGGGAATAACGGATTTTTCTGGATATCTTATTATGACAAACATTGCGGTCAGCATCCGGAGATGGGCGCCATTTCATTTCAGGATGTCGAACCGATGCAATACGATAAAGTTTATTATCATGATTATCATGGATGGCGAGAGACAAAAACAGACGTAACAGAAGCTTTCAATGTTTTTATCGCGGAAAACGGCGAACTGTTAAAATCGGTCAGTTTTTTTACGGCAGTCGACTCGGTCAATTATTCGGTCGCCATCTATGACAACTTTGAAAGCGGGCAATTAACGGATTTGTTATCCGAAAAAAACGGCTTTATTGAGTCTCGTGGTTTTCACACGATTAATCTGGATAATCCGATTAATCTGACGCGCAATCAGACATTTTATATATATCTTTATCTTTCAGGCGGGGGGCAACCGTATGACTGTACTTCCGATGTACCGGTTCTGCTGGGCGCCAAATATCGTACGACGGTTGTCTCGGCGGCCAATCCGGGCGAGAGTTATTATCGTGTCGGCAGCGCCTGGTATGATTTGACAACATTTGACAGTACGGCCAATTTTTGTATCAAGGGACTGTCACATCTGGGAGTTTCGTTTGAGGCTGACAGTACACGGGGCTGGGTACCTCTGGACGTCGGTTTTTCCGGCAGTTCGGTTCTTGAGGTAGATAATTGGTATTGGGATTTCGGAAACGGTGATTCGGCTTTTACACCCGAAACATATTATACATATCTGACCCCAGGTGTGCATGACGTAACTCTTAAGGTCGATGCTGACGGAGATATTCGTAGTCTGACCAGGGAAAACTGCATTATCGCACTGGCCGATACGCTATCAGGCGGCAGCGGCATGTCCGAACCGGGCCAGACAGCGGAACTGATAATTTATGGCCGCAATAATACCCCGCTTGATTTATTGACTATACCGGTTTCATATGCCGGCGATCTGAATCTGACGCTTGATTCTTTTTCCACTTTGGGCTGCCTGACCGACATCTTTGAAATAAAAATGAATGCTGTTTTTGATCCTTATAACAGCCGTTCGGTTTATTCATTCTATAATATAAGTGACAGCGCCGTGCCGCTTCAGCCCGGATACGGACCATATCTCAAATTATATTTTACAATCGGCGGTGGAGCCGATATTGAGCAGACTACATCGATCAGACTTGATGGTGTCTTATCCTACTCTCCCCGCTTTTATTGTGAACTGATTGACTATGAACCAAAAACCGTGGCCGGCATTATTTCTCTGCCTTTT
>CAZJLX010000076.1:0-7838 GCA_964546545.1 uncultured Ignavibacteriaceae bacterium
GAGTTCCAGGAGTTGGTCCCGGAGGTCCTGACGTACGCCTGCGTACGACGGGTCTTGTAGACGTCGATGCGGAAGGTGGTCCGGCAGTGAGTCGCGATCGGATCATAACCGGCGAGGCGACTACCCCTGAGGAAGAATCTTTTATCCTGTCACTTCGCCCGACCGTCCTGGGTGAATATATCGGTCAGAAATCGCTTAAGGAAAAACTTCGGATATCAATCGAGGCGGCGCGCCAGAGGGAAGAGGCCTGCGAACATGCGCTCTTTTACGGTCCGCCCGGTTTGGGCAAAACAACTCTGGCATATATTATCGCCAATGAGATGGGCAGCCGGCTGGTGGCGACCTCGGGACCTTCGCTCAGTCGGACCGGCGATCTGATGGGTATTCTGACCAATCTGGGCGAAAAGGATATTTTATTTATCGATGAGATTCATCGTCTGTCGCCCGCAATTGAGGAATTTATTTATCCGGCGATGGAGGACTTTAAAGTTGATTTTATCGTTGATAAAGGCGCCTTTGCCAAGGTTATAAATATCCCGCTGAAACGCTTTACATTAATCGGCGCTACCACGCGGGCCGGGCTTCTGTCGCCGCCTCTGCGGGACAGGTTCGGACTGTACTACCATATTGATTTTTATCCGCCCGAGGAATTAAAAGATATTATAACCCGTTCGGCGAATCTGCTTGAAGTCGAAATCACCGATGAGGCGGCGCTCGAAATCGCCCGTCGATCGCGCGGAACGCCGCGCGTATCCAATCGACTTCTGCGGAGAGTGCGTGATTTTGTGACGGTTAAAGGGGACGGTACGATAAATGTCGAGATGGCGGGCAGGGCGCTGGATGCCGAGGGGATCGATTCAATCGGTCTCGATGCGCTCGACCGCAAATTCCTGCGGGTAATCGTGGAATTTTATCAGGGCGGGCCGGTCGGGATCGAGGCGCTCGGCGCGACATTAAACGAAGAGATCGATACGCTGGTTGATATAGTCGAGCCGTATCTTTTGAAAATCGGTTTTCTCCAGCGCACCCGGCGCGGCCGGATGATATCAAAAGAGGCCGCGACTCATTTGAAAATCAGTCTCGACGATTCCGGTCAGCAGAATCTGTTTGAGTGAGATATAGACGACTAGCCCTTTAATACTTCCCTCCCCGCTATTCTGTATTGAGACAATCTCCCTTTTGGGATTAAATATATGGACAAATAAAAAACCCCGATAAAAATCGGGGTTTGGTTGGGAACTTAAGAATAATTTATTTTTTATGGCGTCTGGTCTGAATACCAATGCCGGCCAAACCGAGGCCGATCAAAATCATCGTGGCCGGTTCGGGAACATTGGTCGGAACATTGCCCGATGAGGAATAATCCATAACCAAAACAGCTCGATCCAGACGTAATGAACATTCACCGGAGAGGACCGACACATCGATGACCCCGTCGTTCCAAAAACCGGGCTGGTCTATGCTGGCCAGATCATACAAAGTGTTATCGCTCCAGCAATGATTGAGAGCATCCCACTCAACCAGACCCTCGATTTCAACTTCATTGTTGTTGGTTCCGACATAAGCGGCATCGATCCAGAGTTTGGCACGATCAACATTGTAAGGCGGTACCGAAAAACCGTCGGGAAGCGTATGTCCCCAACTTATGGAATTTGGCAGGTAGCTTGAAGAACCAATCCAGGTGCGTTCCAGATCAACCACCGAGGCATAATCATAATTATGAAAGTCGCGCAGGAAAAACCAATCAGTGTAAATTGACTCGGTAAAGGAAAAAGCGGATGTCGAAAGAGTCACAAACATCAACGCCGAAAATAAAAAAATCTTTAAATACTTATTGTTCATCGCGAATCCCCTGTAAAATTATATATTATTTAATATATATTTTATAAGCATTTTTTATGCCAAAATTATAGCATTACAGGACAACAACTTATGCGATAAAATAGGAATAAAATGTTGTAAAATGTGCATATTGAGTTCATTAAAGTGCAATACAATGCATGCTGCCAAAATGTATTAACTACTTGAAAGATTGAACCTTGTGCGAAAAATAAAGGATATAATTAGTCGTATTTGTGTCGTTTCAAGACAATAAAAATGCCAAATAAAATCAAACCGCCTCCGATAATTGTCCACCATCCGGGAATCTGATTAAAAAAGATAATTGCCAGAATTGTTGCGCCGATCGGTTCTCCCAGAATTGTGGTTGCCACTTTATGAGCCGGGACGAATTTCAGGAGCCAATTATATAATGAATGACCAACCACGGTTGGAATCAGAGCCAGAAGAAAAAAAAGAAGCCATGTTTTGGCGGGATAGTCAATTAAGTTTTCATTGAAAGATAGCGAAATTATTAAAAGTAATATCGCCGCAATCGTATAGACCGGAAAGATATAGCCAAGAGTATCCAGCCGGGACCGAAGAATCCTTCCGATAAAAAGATAGAGACCGGCAAAAAAAGCTCCGGTCAGGGCCAGCAGATCGCCAATCAGATAGTCGCGTCCGAGATTAAAATCACCTCCGGAGATTATTATCATACCGATCATCGCCACAATCATACCGCCAATCGAGCGCGTCGGGATTTTATCTTTTGTGATTAATGATTCCAGAACCAAAACAAACATCGGCTGGGTGGCCACCAATATCGTGGAATTGGAAATAGTCGTATAATAGAGCGATGTAATCCAGGTTGCAAAATGCAAACCGAGGACGACTCCAGAAACAAGAAGGTAGATCAATTCTTTTTTGTTTAAAATACAAAAAGCCTCTCTGGCCTTTGGCCAGGCCGGGATGAGGAGTATCAAAACGGCCAGCGCCATACGATAAAAGGCTGTTGGCAGCGGTTCGGCATCGGCGAACCTGATCAGAATCGAGGCCCACGAGACGGCAAAGGTGGCCACGAACAGCGAAAGATATAATCTGGTTTGTTTTACCATAAATTAGCCCTATATTTGACTTTTAATATAGTCAGATAATTTTGTTATGTCGATTGTTTTACTAATTGCCGTTACGCTCTGGGGAGCTTCTTTTATTGGCACCAAAATGGCCCTTGAGTATTTAACTCCGATTGAGATTGTGGCGATCCGGCTTCTGATGGGGACGCCGTTTCTGTACCTGATAATGAAATTTAAAAGAATCAAACTGAAATTCAGACAAACCGATTTATATATAATTATCCCGGCCTCGATTATTCTCGGCGGACATTTTATAATACAGGCGCTGGGATTGATATATACTAGCGCAACCAACACCGCCTGGTTGATTGCCACGATTCCAATTTTTATTGCCATGGCGGCGTACCTGATATATAAGGAAAAACTGACTTATCAAAAAATCGCCGGTATTGTTATTGCCACTGTCGGTGTCATATTTTTGGTATCAAAAGGCAATTTGTCCGATCTGAACTGGTTAAAATCAATCGGCGACTGGATCATTCTTTTAAGCTGTCTTAGCTGGACAATCTATACTATTATTACCAGAAATATCAGTCGGAGAATGAATCCGCTGGGACTGCTCTTTTGCCTGCTTTTACTCCCGACTATTTTTCTCCCGGTCTATGTGGTTTGGTCAACACCTTTGTCAAAATTTGAACATTTGCCATTATCTATTTTGGCCGTATTACTCTTCCTCGGTATTTTCACGCTGGCTCTTGCCCACTGGCTCTGGCTGGAGGGTTTAGCCCGCAAGGGTACCGCCAATGTCGGTGTCTACCTTTACTTTGAGCCGATTGTGACAACTTTGGCGGCGATTCCGCTGTTAGGCGAAAAGCTTGCCGTCTTTTCTATTTTAGGTGCCTTTTTGATTATAGGCGGGGTCTATCTGGTCGAGCGACGGCCGCTTTAATCGCGGCTATTTATCCCGATAATAATTATGTACAGGTGCGATTTTTTGTATCGCACCGGAAAAAAATGACAATGAGTAATGGCGCCAAATATAAGGAGACGGTGAGATGAAGAAAAGATTTTTTCTGTCATTGATTGTTTCAATGATTTTTTTATTACCCTTTTCAGGCAGTTCCGGGGCGACTACCATACCCCAGGATTTACAGCATGCCTTTGATTCATTGACTTTAATCGAAGCGCCAATCTTTGCTCCCGAGGCATACGAAAAGGCGGAAAAGAAATTTAATAAGGTACGTGAGGAAATCGCCCGCGGAACCAAACAAAGCAAAGTCGATAAATATATAGACGAGACCCGTGAGTTGACGGAGAATGTTTTTAAGGTGACTGAGTTTGCCAAACTGACCCTGTCCGATTATCTGATGGTCCGTGAAAATGCTTTAAAAGTCCAGGCGCCGACCCGTGTGCCCGAGTTGTACCAAAAAGCCGAGGAGCAGTTCGTCAAAGCGACTAAAAAAGTGGAAAAGGGTGATGCCGATCAGGGTCTTAAAGAGGCCGAAAGGGCACGACCGCTTTTCGATGAGGCGGAGTTAAAAGCCATAAAAGTCGAGGTGATGGGCGAGGCGTCTAAGCTGGTCGAGAAGGCTGATAAAGATGAGGCAAGTAATTTCGCGCCGGTCTCGCTTGACCGCGCCCGGACCGCTCTGACAAAATGCGACAATCTTCTCAGCGCCGACAGATACAATCGTAATGAAACAGTCGAATATGCCGCCACGGCGGCTTATGAGGCGCGGCATGCCTCGAATATCACACAGTCAATCAGAAGTATGGAACGTAATGACCAGGCCTGGGAAAAATTGATGCTGCTTTATGAATTGGAAATGCAAAAGGTCGGTGAAAAGCTGGGGATAGAATTACTTCAGTTTGATCGCGGCCCCGGGCCGGCCTCGGAAGAAATTATGCTTAGTCTCGAAGCGCTGTTTGTCACATTCGAAACACAGCAAAATATAAATGCTCAAATCGCCGGGCAGTTGGCGGATATTGCGACCCAGCTTGAGATGGAAATTAATGTTAAGGATCCGTTGGAATTGGCCGCCGCAATCAATGAAGCGGTCGGAGATGTTTTATTAAAAAGAGATATTCTTAAATCGGAACTGGACAGCAAGAAAAATAAGCTTGATGAATTGGCCGATGTGCATGAGCAGGTTTCGGCACAATTGCATGACCGGGTGGCAATAGAAGAGAAAATGAATACGGCGCGTGATATTATAAATCCGACCGAGGGCGAAATACTCTTTAATGCCACCAATGATATTGTCCTGCGGTTGTCGGCCCTTTCATTTGCCAGCGGCACCGATGAAATTACGGAAAATCATGTCCCGTTTTTAAATAAAGTCGAGAAAGTCCTCGGGATGTTTCCCGATAACAGGCTGATGGTCGAGGGGCATACCGATGATCTGGGGGAAAGATCAGCAAATATGATGCTTTCCGAAAAACGCGCTTTTGCGGTGATGCAGTACCTTAGACGATCGATGTCAATCTCGGCTGACAGGATAAGCGCCGTCGGCTATGGCCCTGATAAACCGATCGGAACCAATACCACCAAGGAAGGACGTGCCAAGAACAGGCGAATAGATATAATTATTTTTCAGTAATTTCTCGACCTTTTAATAATCTGCGACAATTATTTAATCGGCGCCCGACCGGGCGCCGATTAAAATATCTGATTTATTATATGCCGTTGCGATGCCGGACTATCTCGCCTTCAATCATATAGATAACGTCTTCGGCAATATTGGTGGCATGGTCGGCGATTCGTTCCAGATTTCTTGACACATTAAGAGTACTGACATAGTACAGCGTCATCTCGGGATTTTCTTTAATTTGCTCTATGATCGTACTATAAGCCTGTTTATGAAGTTCATCCACCTGATCATCGTCGAGACATACCTGTCTTGCCTTTTGAGTATCGTTTGAAACCAGGGCGTCAACACTATCCTGCACCATTTTTACGGTGATTTCAAGCATCTGATGAATGTCAAACGGCATAATTATATTCGGTTTGCGAGCCAGCGTTTTCGATCTTTTGGCAATATTAACGGCCATATCCGCGATTCTTTCCAGATCATTGTTTATCTTCATGACCGCAATTACATAGCGCAGGTCGGCGGCCACCGGTTGATGCAGGGCGAGTATTTTAAGGCAGTCTTCTTCGACCTCGACTTCCTGGGCATCAATCTGCGGATCCAGATCAATTACTTCATCGGCCAATTTTATGTCACTGTCGATAATCGAGTTGATCGCCATCTGAAGATGTTTTTCCACGCGAGCGGCAAGATTTAAAATCTTTTTTTTAAGTATTTCTATTTCGTTATGAAAATGTTTGGTCATAATATCCCCAACTTTTTATCCGAAGCGTCCGGTTACATAATCTTCAGTTTTTTTCACGGCAGGCCGGGTGAAAATTTCTTTGGTTGCTCCTGATTCGATTAAAATTCCCTGAAAAAAGAAGGCTGTGTAATCGGATACTCTGGCCGCCTGTTGCATATTGTGAGTAACGATTACTATCGTATACTTAATTTTTAGTTCACCTATCAAATCTTCAATACGTGAAGTCGAAATCGGATCCAACGCCGAAGCCGGTTCATCCATCAATATGACTTCGGGGCGGATAGCCAACGCCCGGGCAATGCAAAGGCGTTGTTGCTGACCTCCTGACAGCGAATAGGCGCTATTATCAAGAATATCCTTGACCTCATCCCAAAGTGCCGCCTGCTGCAAAGATTCCTCAACCACCTCAGCTATCAGAGGTTTATTATTAATTCCGTTAACCCTTAAACCATAGGCGATGTTATCGAATATCGATTTGGGAAATGGATTTGATTTTTGGAAAACCATGCCGATTCGTGTTCGGATTTGCGACGGATCCTTGAAATCGTTGTAAATATCTCTGTTATCCAGTCGAACGGTTCCTTTCATTCGGGTGCCGGGAATCGTTTCATTCATCCGATTCAGTGTTCTTAAAAAAGTAGATTTGCCGCATCCGGACGGACCGATCAATGCCGTCACTTTATTTCTATGCATATCCAGCGAGATATTATGCAGAACCTTATTTTCTCCGTACCAAAAATTCAACTTTTCAACCGTCATTTTATATTTTGGCTGAGTGGTCTCTTTTTTGTTTCCGTTTTCTTTTAATTCCATATCCATGACTTTTATCAATCCATCAGGCAGCTGCACGTTTTCTTCTCATACTTGAACGAATATAAACGGCGATAAAATTCAACATAAAGGTTAAGATCAGCAGTACCAACACGGTTCCGAATAAAATCGGTTTGGTCGCCTCGACATCAGGCGACTGGGTTGCCATGACATATATATGATAGCCCAACTCCATAAACTGGTCGTTCAACTTGGTCGGCAGATAGGGCAGATAATAGGCCGCGCCGGTAAACATTATGGGCGCCACTTCGCCCGCTCCGCGGCTTACTGCCAGAATCGAACCGGTCAGGATTCCGGGCATGGCCTGCGGGATAATGATTCGAGCGATAGTTTGCAGTCTGGTGCCGCCCAGAGCATAGCTGGCATCTTTTAATTCGGGAGGGATGGTTCGCAACGCTTCTTCGGTAGAGACAATAACAACCGGCAAGGTCAGCAGGGCCAGAGTCAATGAGGCCCAGATAATCGCCGGTTGACCCCAGACCGGACCTTCGGAATTGTAAAAAATGGAATCAAGACCGCCCCCGACAAAAGCGATAAAAAATCCAAGTCCGAACAGGCCGAATACAATCGACGGAACACCGGCCAGATTATTAATTGCCACCCGTATCAGTTTGGTCGATTTCGAGGTTGGACTGGTGAACTCGTGAAGATAAATGGCCGTCAAAACACCAATCGGAACCACTGCAATGACCATCAGAATGACCAGAAAAACAGTCCCGAATATGGCCGGGAAAATCCCGCCTGCCTCCATTCCGTTTTCCGGCGGATGCGACAAAA
>CAZJLX010000076.1:7858-8863 GCA_964546545.1 uncultured Ignavibacteriaceae bacterium
GCGCCGCCAATGATTATATTGCCCAAAATTATAGCCAGCATAGCAATTATGATGACGACTGCAGCGAGTGACAAACCGCGAGGGATATATCCGCCTGATTTAGGCTTAAAATGAAGTTCACCTTTGCCGGTTTTTGGTACTCTGTTAGCGACAGGTTCAATCATAATTTAAACTTTTCCCTGAATTTTGGTTTTTATCCTGCTTAAAACCATATCACCGCCAAGGTTGATAATAAACGTAAAAATAAAAAGTATCGACCCGATAAAAAACAGCACCGAATAATGGGCACTGCCGAAGACAACTTCGGCCAGCTCAGCCGCAATGGTTGCGGAAAAAGTTCTTATAGAATCAACCATACTGGTCGAAATAATAGCGGCATTGCCTGACGCCATTAAAACAATCATCGTTTCACCGACAGCCCGCCCGAATCCGAGCACCAAACCGGCGGCAATGCCGGGCAGAGCGGCAGGCAGAACCATAGTCAGCGAGACCTGCCATTTATTGGCGCCCAGAGCGGTGGCCGCGTTGCGAAGTGTATTCGGGACAGATGTCATGGCGTCCTCGGCAATCGTAAATATAATCGGTATTATCGCTACGCCAAGGGCAATACCAGCGTTTAAGGCATTCAGCCGAAAGGTCAGTCCCAGTGTCTTCTGAAGAAAAGTGGCCAATAAAATCAGGGCAAAAAAGCCAAGAACGACTGAAGGAATTCCGGCCAATATCTCGATTATCGGTTTGATAAATTCGCGCATCTTTTTATTTGCAAATTCGGAAGAATAGACCGCGGCCCCGATTCCAAGCGGGGCGGCAAAAAGCAGGGCAATAATGGCCGCCTTGACCGTTCCGATTAATAAAGGAAAGAGAGAATATTTGGGCGTGTCGGAATTCGGTTGCCATGACCATTTGGCATCACGACCCTCATAATAAACCTGCTTGAAGGTCATTTTCTCCATGCTCGCCTCTTCCTTGATTTCAGGATCGGTAAAAATCGGAATCGCTTCCTTA
>CAZJLX010000077.1:0-4950 GCA_964546545.1 uncultured Ignavibacteriaceae bacterium
TCGCCTGACTGTCTCATATTTAAAATATTTCTGGTTTCTTCGTAACCATTTAGAAAAACTCCAGCGAGCGGTGTATTCTGAAAAGCCTTGGCCGGATTCAATAGTGACGACAGCTTTTCCGCTTTACGAAAAGAATTTATAAAGGCGCGGTTCTCCTGATCGACTTTTTTAAACAGCCGCCACTTGTTGAACATAATTCCCCATGACACCAAAGAGAAACCGACCAAAATTATCAGGATAATTTGGCCGAAAAGAGAAGATTGGCCGACAATCTGCCAGATTCCACCCGACAATAGCCCAATTGATAGTATAATCGATATCTGCATATATATCCTTTTTTACGTATTAATAGAGTTAAATATCCAAAAGCTTTTTAATATCATAACATTTTAACCTGTTTTTGCTCAAAATAATATGTTTGAAAAGGTTGAACGTCAACAAAAAGCTATTCAAATAATTATTATCCGTCGTTTTTTGTTGACAAAGTCCAAGTATTTCATTGAATGTCACAATGGATGGTTGGGAATTTAATCATGGAGGAGAAATGAAGAAACTTTTACTACTGTTTCTAATCGTTGGCCTGATTGCTTTGGTTGTCGGATGCGGCGAAAAGAAAGCTGAACAGGATACTACACCGGCGGTCGAGGAACCCGCAATGGAGACGCCGGATACGACCGCGACGATGGAGCCTGCGGATACTACCGCAATGGAGATGGAAGAGACGGGCGGTCACTAAGTTTAGTTCATTTGTATTAAAAAAGGGTCGCGGTTCGCGATCCTTTTTAATTTGATTCCTGCCTGAAATCATTCAATCAGACAATCGGCGATTTATCTCTACGATTCCAGCATTTCCACGTTGGCTCGGGGAACAATGGCGCGTTTACCGTTATCGAATTCGACTTCCAAAACACGCGCTTTGGAGCCTGATTCAAGTACCGCCAGTTCCGGCGGAAGAGCGGTGACTTTGCCCAAATGTCCGAAATAAGGATGACGGATAACTCTTACCGGCGTATCAATGTTAAGACCCAATTCGCGATAATCGGATTTTTCTTCTTTTGTATCAAGGCTGATACCAAGCGGAATGATAACTTCTGGGCGGATAACGCCGGCTCTGATCTGCGTCGCACCATTGATACAACCCATCTGACCCTCTTTGGATTTGAGCAGGTCAAATGTTTTTTGCGCCATATTAATCTGGCCAAAGCCTTCGGTTACGATCAGTGTTACGCCGATCTCTTCAGAACCGGTGATAGCAACTCCGATATCATATCCAAGAAATTCACGTAAATCCTTGTCATCGAAACCGCCTACAACAATTCCGGCCGCGTTAACCGAGGCCGCTTTTTTAATGGCATCGGCGGTAACCATACAGCCGCCGACTATAATTTTCCCCTCACATTCTTCGTTGATTTCTTTTTCTGTCAGAATAGTCGAGGGATTCTCTACAACAACTTTGATATTGCCGTGAGTCTCGCCGCCGATTCCGAAAATACCCTGAATAAATGAACCCCAGGCGCTGACTGCGACGCCCTCGTTTTCGAAAACCTCTACAACTTCGCCCTTGAGATATGCTTTGACCGTTACCGGGATCGGTTCGCCGCGGAGGAGCACCTGACCGGTAACCGATGATATCGATTCAATCGTTCCTTTGATTTTAGCTTTACATTCTGATTTAAAAAGACCAAAAAATGATTTTGACTGAGCGATCGTTTCGCCCTGTTCAACTGACTCGCCTTTTTTCTTCAACATGGCATCATTGATATCTTCCGGAGGAAGACCAAGAATATTGGCGACATTAATCGGTTCAACTGTACCGGGAAGATCGGTTTTGGCGATCACATCATCGGGGTTGACCTTATCACCCTTTTTGACGACAACCTCACCTTTGAGGGGTAAAATTCGGTTTTTGGTCAGAAGAATCTTGTCAGTAACCTTTAAACCTGGAGTATATGCATGACCCATTTTAAACTGCCTCTTTTATAAAAGCCTGTATGTTATCGAGATTTTAGTTTACCTATAATATATCCGACTATTAATAAAACAATCACACCCAGTATAACGCACAACCAGGTTTTGCCGGAACCGCTGGACTCTATTGTTTCCGAGCCCGGTTTCGGAAAATCGTTCTTATCGTATTTCGTCGCCTCACGGGTTGACAGGTCGACAATTTTAAAATCTTCTTTGGGAGCCGCCTTTTCCAGATTTTGCGTTGAGAAGGAGCTTACTATTTTAAGAAAAACCGGCTTGGCTTCATTATATTTTTCTTTGGGGGAGAAGCATAAAAATACGGCAACACCTTTTTCGTAAAATTTCCAGATTTCCAGAAGAATTTTATCTATATTTTCAGATGTCACTCTCGATTTTATCAGTAACATCTTTAATGATTCATCATAAATCGGTTTGTTCAAACCGAATTTTTTTTCTCCCGGCCAAATAGACGCTTTCATATACCGGCTATTATATGTGTTCGATATATTTTCCAGAACCGAATCGATTTGACTATCGCTTAGCTGTTCCGTAGATTGCTGACTTAGAAACATGTACGGTTCGAAAAAAAACGGTTTTTCGGTTTTTTGTGAAATAACAGCCTCATATTCAAACTCCAAAATCGATACATTCTGAGTCGAAAGGAAATAATTAACCGTACCATAAGGTACCCGGTACCAATCCTCAGGATATTCGATAAAATAACCGGCTTTCCAATTAACGAATACTTCCGCCGAGAGCGAGGCCGTTATCATAAAACAGACTATCATGAACAATAAAATCTTTATTTTTGGATACTCATTCATTTTACACAAACCTGTTTTCTATCGATCAATCGCCTCTTGCGGATAGATTTTAAGTTCCATCATCCATTCTTTGAGTTTCGAAATCCGAATATTGTCATCTACAGGCAGAGTGAACGGCCGACCGCGACCATCAAGAATCAGCCCGACGACGCCGCCGGAAAGTTCGGTCTCGATTTTGCCGCCCTTACCGTTGCCGATATCAAGATGCTTAAGCGGTTCCAGTTCGGCCTTGGCCTTAAAGGGAAGACCCTTTTCATCGACGCCAAGTTCGATCAGTTTCACCTGACCGAATTCCAGAACACCCGACTCGACTTTGCCATCCGGCAGAGTAATTTTATAATTCATCACTGGCCCCTGCTTTTTGACATCACCGACCGGTGCCACACATGTCCCGAGATGAATAAGACAGTCTTTGTTAAAAACTTCGGTCGCTGCCTGGGGTTGGACAGTCGTCAAAACACCGAGTTGGGGCATCATAAAAATCGAGTCAACCGCCAGCCGCGTGATGCCTTCGGGCAGGAAAGCATCCATCAGCATCATCGCCGCCTGGTTTCTCTTCGGAGCATGAGATAAAACACCGCCCGATCCGACGAGAAGATTCAGTGTCATCATATTAACAATCGTGGCACCCGAAGAAGATTGTTCGAACGCATCGGCAATAGTTCGCTGTTGCTGAATACCTTTGAGCACCGTTGCAAAATTTTTATGCTGAATAAAGGCCAGACGTAACGCCTCTTTGGCAATCGCCTGCTCGAAAATCAATTCTTCCATCGACTGTGGTATGGTCGTCGGGCGGATCATCTTGTTTTTAACGCGGTTGCGCAGATCACGTTCATCCATGTGGAACGGTACCCAGCGCATGACATTCGGCAGGGTCGCTTCGGCAAAAACGTTTGAGACCGAATAACTCATACCGAGATTGGCCGAAACGGTCCGGTTAAATTCGCCTTCGGGATTGGCCTCCGGACGGAACACCGAAAAAACGTCGGTTGTCGCACCACCAATATCGACGCCTACCACCTCTATATTTTCAATATCCGCAATCGTTTTAATAATCAAACCGACCGCACCCGGGGTTGGCATAATCGGGGTATCGGTCCAGGACATCAACCTGCTGTATCCCGGCGCCTGCGCCATGACATGCTCCATGAAGAGATTATGAATTTCCTCACGGGCCGGGCCAAGATTCTCCCGTTCCAAAACCGGGCGGATATTATCGACCACTTTTAAATCAACTTTTTTCTCAAGTGTTTCTTTGACGGCGTCAGTAGCTTTTACATTACCGGCGTAAATAATCGGGAGATTATATCCCGAACCGAGACGAGGACGGGGATCGGCCGCCGCGATTAGTTCGGCTATCTCAACGACGTGCGTGGTCGTGCCACCGTCGATTCCGCCGGAAAGAAGAATCATGTCCGGCCGGAGATGCCGGATACGTTCAATCTGCTGATGCGGCAAACGTTTGTCATTCGAGGCGATCACATCCATAACAATCGCCCCGGCGCCCAGCGCCGCACGTTCGGCCGATTCGGCAGTCATCGAGCGAACCACTCCGGCCACCATCATTTGCAAACCGCCACCGGCCGATGAAGTCGAAATGTAAACGTCGGTGCCATTATTGCCGTTGGCGGGTGATATAATCTTGCCGTCATCATCGAGTAATTTGCGCCCGGACAATTCTTCCACCTCGGCCACCGCATTTAAAACACCCATCGTAACATCTTCAAACGGGGCTTCAACAGTTGTCGGGGCCTCTCCGCGAACCATCAGACGGTACTCACCGTCCCGTTTTTCAATTAGGATCGCTTTGGTTGTGGTCGATCCGCAGTCGGTCGCCAGAATAACTTTTATATCTTCCGGTTTCATCTTGGCCATCTTATACCCACTTGAAAATTCAAAATTTCATTTTTTTCCGCGGTCCTGTTCGGATTTGAAACCCAATGACTCGTCAGTTCCATTTCTCCGCAGAGACCTCTTATCTTCCAAAGAGAGAAAGTATAATAAAATACCCATATATTGTAAACTGATTTTTTGATTAAAGAGAATAGTCTGAAAAGATTAAAAGCTGTTAAATCACATTGGTTTCTTCGACAATCCCGCCTTTTGTAAAACGGTTCGGCGCCAGCGCTGAAATATCCACCGACTTCTCCTCACCGCA
>CAZJLX010000077.1:4960-5237 GCA_964546545.1 uncultured Ignavibacteriaceae bacterium
CGGCGAGGCCCTGCCCGTCAAGTTCGTACTCACCCCCGACCAGACCGGCCGCCGGAGCATGCATCAGCCCATGACCGGAAAATCCGTTTATCAGATATAAACCCTTGGTTCCTTCGGCCCAGCCGATTATGGCATGATGATCCGGAGTCGTTTCATAAAGTCCGGCCCAGCCTTTGGCAATTTCGGCCGTTTCAAGCTGTGGTATCCGATCCAGCGCCCGCATCAGGATATTATCAGTATAATCGATCCCGGTTATGGCCACCGGTCCGTTGGAACC
>CAZJLX010000077.1:5247-8830 GCA_964546545.1 uncultured Ignavibacteriaceae bacterium
AGGATCAACAGATTCATCAAATCCTGGTTCAACATCCTTATCTGCCCAGCCCATCAGAAGTCCGGCTGATTCTTTATGACAATACAGGCCGGATTTGACATCAACCACCATTGGGAACGATTCGGTGATATAATCAAGCGGCCCGGAAGTGACAATCTGACGACGATACGGCTCCACCTGAATATCGATTCCGGCCATGTTGCCGATCAATTTGGCCTGTGGCCCCGCGGCATTGATTACCAGAGAGGTGCTAATCTCGCCGTTTTTGGTTTCGACGGCGATAATTTTGTCATTCTCTGTTTTCAGGCCAATTACTTCATTTTCGACTATTATTTCGACGCCAAGTTTGCGTGAAGCCGAAGCATAACCCTGAATCAGATCATTCGGGTCGGCCAGACCGTCATCCATGCAAATAGTCGCCTTTAATATGTCATCGATACGAACCGGAGGAGCGATTATTTTGACATCTTCAGGGGTTATCATCTTAACATCCAAACCAAGCGAGCGTTGAAGTTCATAGGATTTTGTGTATTCTTCAACCTGTGCTTCATCTGAAAGGACAAACATATAACCGACCTGGTCAAAGACAGCCGGATAGCCGGTATCATTTTCAAAATCGACGAGCATTTTTTCAGAGAGCATCGACATTTCTATATTGACTTTGGTCGAGAATTGAGCGCGGACCCCTCCGGCACACTTGCCGGTTGCACCGGTACCAAGAAACATCATTTTTTCCAGGACGATTATTTTGCCGAATTTTTTTCGCGCCAACTGGAAAGCGGCGGAAAGTCCGATTATTCCCCCTCCGATAATAATCGCGTCTGCTGTCTTACTCATCTCGGCACCCCGAAGCAAATAATATTTTTTGCCTTATAGTCGTGAAATTATTCACTTATGGCTCACAATTTATACCGATTACCGGAGAAGTCAAGCGAAAAGGGGATAAGGACAATCCGGTGGTGACGGGAAATAAGGCTGTCAATCTATTCGGAATTCATGTTTTATCCTGCCTTAAATCTGCGGAATTGAAAATGCCGGCCGAACGGATTTTTCCGTTCTTCACTTTTTACTTGTCACAAATCCATTTTATCTTAATTTGCCGACTATGAAGCAAAACCTGAAAGACAAACTGCCGTTTCATTTTCATTTTTCGGAAACGCAGATTTTAATCAGTATGTCGGTTATAGTAGGGCTGGGGACGGCTTTCGGCGCAATACTTTTTATCAGGCTGATAGAATATTTCCGTCATATCTTTTTCGGTTTCTCCGAGGATGTTTTTACCGACCTGATCGGCTCGAATAATTTCTGGATAGCCCTGATACCAATGGTCGGTGGACTGATCGTCGGCCCGATCGTCTACAAGTTTGCATCCGAGGCTCGCGGCCACGGGGTGCCCGAAGTGATGCTGGCAGTGGCTCGTCAGGGTGGTATTATTCGCGCCCGAGTGGCTCTGGCCAAAGCGGTTGCCTCGGCAATCTGTATCGGTTCGGGCGGCTCGGCCGGACGTGAGGGACCGATTGTGCAGATCGGTTCGGCCATCGGCTCGACTATCGGACAGGTTTTCAAGATGTCGCAATCGCGCGTAAAGATTCTGGTTGGCTGTGGCGCGGCGGCTGGTATCTCGGCCGTTTTTAATGCCCCGATTGCGGGGGTTATATTTTCTCTGGAAATTATTCTCGGTGATTTTGCGATAAAAACATTTTCGCCGGTTCTGCTCTCATCGGTTATAGCCTCGGTCGTAACCAGAACTTTCCTGGGCGATCACCCTGCTTTCGACGTCCCCAGTTATTCGCTTGTTTCGGCCTGGGAGATTCCGCTCTATATGATTTTAGGCTCTCTGTGCGGTTCGGTGGCCGTTTTGTTCACGACGACACTGCATAAAACCGAAGAACTGTTTGAGAAAATCAAGGTTCCCGGAGTGGTCAAACCGGCTATCGGGGGATTGCTACTTGGCTTAATCGGAATATATTATCCGCAAATCTTCGCAGACGGTTACGAGACGATTAAATTGACCTTATATGGAAATATGGTCCTCTGGCTGATGATTATTTTAATTTTCCTGAAAATAGCCGCAACCTCACTGACTCTGGGTTCCGGCAATTCCGGTGGTATATTTGCACCCTCACTCTTTATGGGGGCGGTTACCGGTGGTGCTTTTGGTTTTTTGGTGCATTCGATATTCCCGAATATCACCGCCAGCGAGGGTGCCTATGCGTTGGTCGGTATGGCCGCGCTGGTGGGCGGTACGACTCATGCACCAATCACGGCGATATTGATTATTTTCGAGATGACCTCTGATTATCGGATTATCCTGCCGCTGATGGTGTCGGTCGTATTCTCGACTCTGGTCGCGCGGCATATTTATGAACCGTCGATTTATACGATTAAACTTATCAAGCGGGGCATTTTCCTGAAAGAAGGTAAGGATATTGCCGTCCTGCGGGCTCATAAGGTCTCCGAGGTGATGGACACCCAATTCGATGTTATGCCGGCCGATATGCCGTTGGCGCGGATATTCGAGGTGGTAGAGAAATCGCGAGGAACGACTTTTATGGTGACTGACAAAAGCAACAAATTGGTCGGGATTCTGTCGTTTCAGGATATGCTCAGTATTTTAACCCAGCATACACTTGATTATCTGATCATCGCCAAGGATATCGCGACGACCGATTATATTACGCTCTCGCCCGATGATGATCTCGAGACGGCGCAGAAGCGACTGGCGGTGAAAGATTATAAACTATTGCCGGTGGTGAACCGGGAGGATCCGTCGATTATTCACGGCGTTCTCCGCAGTGAAGATATGGCGCGTTATTACAACCGCCAGCTGATCGAATCGCTGCGGGAATAGCCGGCAGGGAGCCGGTCTTTATGCGCTTCGCGCGATGTCAGCCGTCAGGGAGCCTGCCAACGATTTTCATTAAAGGTGCCTTCCAGTTTATCAATAGTTCTAAATAGAATTCTCTCGTAATTTTCAAAATGCCATACAATATCAATTAAAGGATTATAAATTATATGACCATCTTCATTAGGGATTATTAGCACGTTTTCAATAATTTTTTCATATTTTGAAGCCTTTATGTTTTCCATAAGCATTTTTAATGGATGTTCTATTTCATCAATTGAAAAAAGTCGCTTTATACTTTCAAATTCGGGGCGATTCATTGCTTCTTTCATGATTTCCTTTTCATCAAATTCTTTTTCAGGCTTTTGAACTAATGGCGATAGCACAACTGGACCGCCGTGTGTAATGTGATCTCTACATACCTTTAGTGATTTAACCCATTTAGTAAAGTCGGTTGACGTAAATAATTCGCCTAATTCTTTATCCTTAGAAATAATTTTTCCTATAAATCCCTGATTTGCCAAATTGATTTTTATTCTATTCGAAACATCGAGAGATAATGCCTTATGAATGATACGGGCTATTTGTTCTAAAGCACTCCATAAGAGATGATAATATTGACTTAAATAATAACCCACCTCAAAGACGAATCCTTGCCTTGTCCAATCCTGCCTTTTTGCATATTGTATTTGGTGCTTATAATGGAGCAATTTATCACGTGTAAAACATATATAGGGG
>CAZJLX010000078.1:0-8798 GCA_964546545.1 uncultured Ignavibacteriaceae bacterium
CCAGTGACCCCCTGCGTGTAAGGCAGGTGCTCTAGCCAACTGAGCTAACTGCCCCATAACACAAGTTGTTACCCCTGGCCACCGCTGTCTTCCGCTGGTGTCACATCTTTTTTTCCGCTAACAATAATCGATATCGGAATTAAAACGCAGTAACCCAGAATCAAAAGGATTGGTGCCAATGTTATCGAGCCGGCTGCCAGCGATATATAACCAACGATAATAACCAACAGGCCAAGCCCGAAAATCATATAGTTGCGCGGCCCAAACGGCCACTCAAACCTATCCTTATCTGTTTTTTTTTCTTTCTTTACCATTTCAGCGCCGAATTATAATATTAACTGTCTATTTGTCAAGCCTTTTCTATATTCTCGGTCGAATAGTGCGGCATCTTAACCAACCTTTCAACCGCCAAAAAGAGCCCCCAAACCGCCATCAGCAATAGCCGTATCTCCTCATCGATAAAAGTCGCCTCATATATCGAGCTTAAGAAAAATACAAAAGTAGCCAAAAAAGAGCCCAGCCCGATTCCTCGGACTATTCCTTCCTTTTTATATCGTCGCAAAAACCTTATCATTCTTACAATTATCACTGTCCAAAAAGCCAAATAAAAGAGGGTGTAAGGGAAACCGCAATTGGCCGCGCTGTTTAAAAAATCATTATGCGCATGGCTGAATTTACGATCCGAGTTTAAATCCCGATAATTGACATATTCATTCATAAAATTGCCGGTTCCAACGCCGATAATCGGATTATCAATCGCCATCCGCCAAGCCGTCCGCCAGATTGACAAACGCGATCCGGCATATTTCCCCTCCATTTCGATTTTAAAAGAATCGATATATCGATGAGTAATATCCGGTGCCGAAAATACAATGACGACAATTAAGACTATAAATATAATAATTAACGGTTTGATTTTTTTTCGACCGACCCATATCAGGAAAAGGAAAATACCGGCAATTAGAATAAGTATGGGTCCCCGACTGTAGGTAAAAACGACCGAGGTTGAAGCCATCACAAAGGCAGTATATAACAAGATCTTGCTTTTAATATTTTCGACGAAAGGGGCGATCCCGAGAATAAAAACGGCCGCAATCGCGAAATAATTGCCAAAGGTCAGGCGATGAGAAAAAAATCCACGTGCGGAATATCCAAATGAGGGAGCTTTTATCAAATCGCGCTCATGATAAAAATCGATACCGCTAAAATGCTGCCAAACCGCGTAAAGCGATATTAAAATCACGGAAATTGCAAAAAGAGTATAGATACGCTTAAGAATTTTTTCATTTGTACATATAAACGCAGCCGCCGGAATCATCAGAAAAAGCCACTCCTCACGGAGAGTTAACAGAGATGCAGTCGGTGTCGGTGAAAAAATAGCGGCAATTATTGACCAGCCAATAAATAGTAATATAAATATAAAAAAATAGCTGAACTTAAAATCAATTTTAAATCTTTTCTCTTTTATCAGAAATATAATTATAAGGATTAGTGCTAGTCCGAGAAGGTTTTGTCCCAGCGCATGCGAAAAGGTGGTCGAAAAGAAATAACCCAGTAAGGAATAAGTCGCCAGCTTTCTTAACGTTCCTTGAGATTCTTCGGTCATACGAAAAGATCGCTTTCAATCAATTCAACGAGGAGATGAATTATAAAAATCTGCTCCTCCTGTATCCTCTGGGTTGAATGATGCGGGATTATTATCGCCTTACTTATGATTTTGGCCAGTTTGCCGCCGGTTCCACCCAATAAGCCAACCGTTATCAATCCTTTCTCATGGGCAACCTGGGCCGCTTTGATCAGATTTTCGGAGTTACCCGAAGTCGAGATCATCAGTAGCATATCCCCCTTAAGTCCCAAACCTTCCACCTGACGGGAAAATATCCGTTCGAAACCGAAATCATTACCGGCCGCCGTCATTACCGAAATATCCGTATTCAACGCCAGCGCCGGAAGTGATTGACGGTCCTGCTGAGCGGTCAGCCGGACAATCATCTCCCCCGCCATATGAGAGCTGTCGGCCGCCGAACCGCCATTGCCGCAGATTAAGATCTTACCTCCCGTTCCTATCACGCCGGAAATACGCCCGGCCAGATCGGCTATTTCGGTCGCCAGTGAGGTGGCTACCAGCCGCCGAAGCACCGCCGAGTCTTCCGCCATTTTAAATATATACTGAATCTGTTCTTCGACGTTCATACCGCCACCTCTTCCAATGGATGTGCCGCCCGTGCAAATTCGCGCAATTTCGAATTCTCGAGACTATGTTCAAAATGATTTCCGACCACAATAAACGAGGCTCCCGCAATAATCCGGCTTTCAACATCCTCCGGTTGTTCAATACCGCCGCCGATAATAATCGGCAGATCCACATAAGCACTGACTTCGCGTATCATCTCCTCCGGGACAGGGTTTTTGGCACCGGAGCCGGCCTCCATAAAGATCATTTTCATTCCCATATAGGCTGCCGCCAGCGCATGAGCGCAGGCAATATCATTTTTACCGGCCGGAATCGGAAAGGTGTTGGAAATGTACTGGACCGAAGTGTACCTTCCTGACTCGATTAACATATATCCGGTGGCAATCGGCTCCAAACCGAACTCGCGAATTAATGGTGCGCCTTTGACCTGCTCATCGATTAAATAGGTCGGGTTGCGGCCTGAAATAAGCGATGTAAACAGGATCGCATCGGCATGACGAGAAATCTGGCTGTGGGTCCCCGGGAAAATAATTACCGGAAGTTTTGTCTGAGCTTTGATTTCTTTAATTGATGAATGAAAAGTGGTGCTGATCATCAGACTACTTCCAACCAGAATAGCGTCGACATCATTCTCTTCGGCCGATTCAACCAGAGACAACATCTTTCGTTGCGGCGACCGATCCGGGTCAAGCAGAAGGAAAAAACCGCCTCCTTTTTTTGCCCTGATATCAAGCAATTTCTCAAACAGACTCATATTTAGCCCCCATTAATAAATTTCTTCAGACCTTCTTCGGCAGCCTTAAATAATTTTTCGGCAGTGACATTATCAGGCAGACTGCCCCGTGCGAAATTTTGTTTACCGCCACCGCGACCGCCGAGCAATTTAAGTAATTCGCCGCTGAATTTTCCGATATGAATATTAGCCGAACTGCTGGCCGAACTCATGCAGATTTTTTTATTGTCGACAATCCCCAGTCCGATACAGACCAGCGCCTGACCCGATCCTTTGCCGTCATCGATCCAACCGGCCATTTCATCACTGTCTGTTGATCCAAAATCGTTGAATCGTAAAGTTATACCGTTGACAACAATTTCCTCACCAATCGCCCGACTGCCGCTGAATTTTTCGCTCTTTAATTTTTTATTCTCTTTTTGCAGTTCAATATTTTTACTGATCATTTCAGATACAGTGGCGACAACTTCATCGGCCGGTCGATTAATCGTCTGACTGATTTTTTCGAGGATCTTTTTCTGCTCCAGCATCGTTTCGACCGCTACGTGACCGGTCACAGCTTCGATGCGCCGCACACCGGAGGCGATACCACTTTCCAGCAATATCATAAACGGCCCGATCGATGATATATTATCCACATGAGTTCCGCCGCACAATTCTTTAGAAAAATCATCGACCGATACGACCCGCACCCGGCGGCCGTATTTTTCGCCGAATATCGCCATTGCGCCCGTTTTTTTGGCCGCATCAATATCCATATCCTCGGTAGCGACTCTTCCTCCCCGCAGAATTCTGCCGTTGACAATATGTTCCACCCGATTTATCTGTTCGGCCGTCATCGGTTCGAAATGAGAAAAATCGAACCGAAGTTTATCGGGACCGACATAAGAGCCAGCTTGGCGAACATGTTCGCCGAGGACTATTCGCAGGGCCGCATGAAGAAGGTGAGTTGCCGTATGATTCCGCATGATCGCCAGACGACGACTTTTATCGATGGAGAAGGTCGCCACTATATCGCCCAAATCTTCGAAATTATCATAGTTTTTTTGAGTGATCCGCGCAATATGCACCAAAGCCTCATTGTATTTGACAAGATACTCGACATCAGCCTTGAAATATTTCGATTCTATCTTACCATAATCATCGATCTGACCGCCCGACTCTATATAAAAAGGTGTTCTCTCCGGTATAATTACCAGAAGTGTTTCGGCATCTCCTTCAAGCTCGACAATCTCATTGATTGGACTTTCTAATTCGAAAGTATCTCGTATAAATTCGGTTTTGAGTTTCTCGGCCGGAACCTGTTTTAATATTTCATCCAAAATTTGCTGAAACTGTTCTTTCCTCTCATCGCCAAGACGAGTGGCCGATCGGGAACTTTCCTGCTGTTTCTGCATATTTTTTTCGAATCCGGCCATGTCCAGAGTCAGCCCTTTTTCTTCGGCCATCAACTGAGTCATATCGACCGGGAAACCGTACGTGTCATACAGCTTAAAGATCTCATCACCCGGAACAACCTTGCATCCGCTTGACAATATTTTTTTGGAGACATTATCAAAAAGCTCGAGACCGGTATCGAGTGTTTGCCCGAATGATTCTTCTTCGGCGCGAATGACTTTTTCGATATGTTGCTGGCGGTTTTTTACCTCCGGGTAATTTTCGCCCATTAAGTCAACCAGAGTCGGGACAAGTTTAAATAAAAACGGCTCCTGCAAATCGAGCAGACGACCATGACGGGCCGCCCGGCGCAAAATTCGCCGGAGAACATACCCGGCGCCCTCGTTGGCCGGACCGCCGCCGTCGGCAATACAAAAAGTCAGCGCCCGGATATGATCCGCAATTACCCGATGCGAGACACCGCGCTCATCGGAATAGTATTTTTTGCCGCAGATTTCGACCGTATGTTGTATGATGGTCTGAAATGAATCGGTTTCATAATTGGAGTCGGCTTTTTGCAGAATACAGGCGATCCTCTCCAGCCCGGCGCCGGTATCTACCGACGGGTGGGGCAGAAGTTCGGTCGTTCCGTCAGCTTTAGTGTTATACTGCATAAAAACCAGGTTCCAGAATTCGACAAATCTGTCACCGGCCCCGTTTACCCTGTATTCCGGTCCCTTGCCATATTTTTCTCCGCGATCAAAATGAATCTCACTGCACGGGCCGTTAGGACCGGTTTCACCCATCGACCAGTAATTTTCTTTTGCGTCAAACCGGAGGATACGACCGTTTTTCAATTCCGGCGCTATTTTCTCCCACAGCTTATAGGCTTCATCGTCATCCTTGTAAACCGAGACGTACAGCTTATCTTTGAGCAGCTTGAGGTCTTTGGTAATCCACTCCCAGGCGTAAAAAATAGCTTCTTCTTTGAAATAATCCCCGAAAGAGAAGTTTCCCAGCATTTCAAAAAAAGTATTATGTCGTGCAGTTCGGCCGACATTTTCCAGATCATTATGTTTTCCTCCGGCCCGCATACATTTTTGGACCGTCACCGCTCGTGGGTATTCCGCCTGCTTTTGTCCGGTGAATATATCCTTAAACTGATTCATCCCGGCATTGGCAAACATCAGGGTCGGATCGTCAAAAGGAATCACCGAAGATGATTCCAGATGTTTGTGGTTGTTATTCTTAAAAAACTCGACAAATGAGTTTCGAATTTCTGAGGTATTAATCTTCCTTATCCTCCGTGACAATTTTATCAAATGCCTGTTGCGCCGCGCCGTAACTTATCGCTCGACGGGCCAGATAATTATACGCTTTGCGTCGGGCGGTTTCAAGCTCAAACTTTGAAAAATAGGACCACCGCTTACGAAGCATCCTCAGAGCCAGATCTGTCTCGTTTATATCTGAAAAAAGTTCGTCAACAACCTCTTCAGCCAATTTATAAGGGATATGTTTTTGCTGCAGACGGGCTATTATATATCGCCGCCCGGCCGGACGATTACGTAATATCGACTCGGCCATCTGATTCGCAAAGGCACGATCATCCAAAAGCCCTCGATTCATATAATCAAGAAGAAGCGGCTTTACTATATCCGGGCTATACCCCTTCTGTTCCAGTTTATAATTTAAAAGGCCGGTCGAATAAGGCCTCGCGGTCAGAAGGTAGTCAATATAGGATATCGCCCGCTGCCGGTCCGATTCGGTTTTAAGAGACTTTAGCTTATGGTCAGGTATGTTTGATCCCGGCCGCATTTTGTTTTTGGAGTATATTTCTCGGGTCAGTTGAATATATTCTTCATCTTCGAATACCAATCGGACATAACGTCCCTTTTTGCTGATGCTTTTAATAACTGGCATGTCGAAAATATCTGATTTCAACATCCGCCGAACAACAAAAAAGTTGGTAAATATCATAAAGTATTGCTGCTATCATATAGCCTTGACAAATACTAACTTGTCGGTAAATTATATAATATAGCTAATAAATTCAGTTTATCTCTGTCGAGGGTTATATGGCTGGAAAATTGTTTTTATTAACATCCCTCTTTTGTTTGATTTTTATTCTGTCAAATACGAATGCAACCATAATTAATGTTACCGAATCCGGTCCGACTATACAGGCGGCTATTAATTCGGCTGTAAACGGCGATACTATTCTCGTGTCTGATGGTTATTATACCGGCTACTATAATTACAATATCTCGTTTAAAGGCAAGGCGGTTCTGGTCATTTCCGAAAACGGCCCGGACAATACTTTGATAGATTGTGCCGGGGCATCCTATTACCGGCGGCGAGGATTCAATTTTATCTCGGGCGAAGATTCAAACTCGGTTCTTGACGGTTTCATGATTATCAACGGATGGCAGCCGAGGGGTGGCGCAATTAATTGCGAATTTCAATCCTCGCCGACAGTTCGTAATTGCATCTTTCAATATAATTATGCTTCGAGCGCCGGGGGAGTAGTATATACCAGCGATGTTTCATCACCGACCTTTATAAATTGTCAATTTCTTGACAATTCGGCCGGTAATTATGGCGGCGCTGTCTATAGCTATACCGGCGATAAAACATTTATAAACTGCGTCTTTAAAAGAAATAATCTGACCGAATATAATTATCCGGTCGCTCCACAGGGTGGAGCGATATATTGTAATAGTGGTTCGATGATTTTAAATTTTTGTCTGTTCAGTGACAATAATATCTCAAATGCCGAAGAAATAGGCTTTGGCGGTGCTATTTATTCTATGACTTCGGCGACAAAGCTGGAGAATTGTACTATCGTAAAAAATTCCGCTCCTGTTTGCGGCGGAATATATTTCGACGAACCTTTTCCCAAAAAAGCCGACAAAACGGTTGACAAAGAAGATATCCCATCGATTGAAAAATGTATTATCGCTTACAATACCGGTGGCGAACTGCTGCTTGGTGAGATTGTCTTTATATATTTTATACCCGATATTTCCTGCACCGATATATATGGCTTTTCCGGTGATAACTGGCCCTGGCCTATAAATGATCTGGACAGTTGCTGCGATAATTTCTCACTTGACCCCAAATTCTGTGACACATCCACAAATGATTTCCATCTTGGAACCAATTCACCCTGCGCACCCGCAAACAGCACTTGCGGTATATTTGGCGGGGTGCGGATCGGCGTTTATGGAGTTGGATGTGGCCTCGTTTATATCTGCGGCGATGTCAACGATGATAATCTGATCAATATCTTCGACATAACCTATTTAATCAGTTATCTTTATATGGGTGGTCCCGATCCGCTTCCGGATAAAGAGGCGGGCGATATGGATGGCAACAATGAAATTGAAATATTTGATATTACTTATCTTATCGGCTACTTATATCGCTCCGGCCCCGATCCTATGTGCCAGCGATAACAAATCCAATATCGTAACCTTTTCAAATTAAATTTGTTATATTATCAATTGAATATTGACAATAAATCAGATTGAGGAGATAAAATGCCGGTAATAAAATATGACAGACTCAAGTCAGCTAAAGTCGAGATGGATGGTGTCAAAAATGTCGTTAAGAAAGTGCCAATCGGTAAAGATGAGGGATGGGACAATTACACGATGCGGACCTTTACTATCGGAGCGGGCGGTTTTACTCCCTCGCATAAACATGACTGGGAGCATGTCAATTATATTATCAAAGGCAAGGGTCAGCTTAAAATCGGGGATGAAGTTCACGAGCTGTCGGCCAAAGATTTCGCCTTTGTGCCGCCCAATACGCACCATCAGTTCTCCAATCCGTATGACGAAGATTTCGAATTCATCTGCATTGTGCCCAACCGGGGCGAGTATTGATCATATGGCAGATTAATATGAAACCATTAATTCTTCGGTTTCGTATCTGTAATAAATCAGAAAATATCAAAATTGAGGAGTTGATTTATGCGCTATCGGGTAATCGTCATTGTTTTAATTGTGTTATTAACTTGTCTGATACTGAATTCCTGCGGTGATGTTCAGAAAAAAGCCGAAAGCAATCTGGAAAAATGGCGCAAAGGTGTCTGGATTTCGGGCAACAGCACCTACACTATTTATACCGATTCACATTATTTTGTAATTTCTATGGAGGGTGACTCCAGCCGCGCCAATCTCTATATTGGAGCCTCGCAACTTGGTTATTTTAAACAGGGTATGACACGTAAACAGATTTCTCGATTTCGTAAATATCCGGGCGGCGATCCTGTTTTTTTCGCTGATAAAATATTTACGGAAAACCATAATGAACAACCACTCAACGCCGATACTTCGCGTTTTACACCCGGGACGTGCAATATTGTTGACGGTATTATTTATGATGTTATTATCGATGAGACGGACGAGTATATTCTTATCGCAACCTGTAACGGTGATAAAGAGAAAATATATGCCGATGGCAGGTCGGCCTATCTTCCTGCCTCAGGCG
>CAZJLX010000079.1:0-8793 GCA_964546545.1 uncultured Ignavibacteriaceae bacterium
TCTTGCCAAGATCATCAAAATCCAAATAGTCGTAAAAAGTCTGCGGCTGATACGCGTTAAACATATCGTCAAAAGCATCACAATCGGTATGAAAATCCTCACCGGCGACATAAGCAAAAGAGATCGGCAGAATCTCACCCGGATGAATATCAAACGGTCCGAATGAAAGAAGATACCGGGTGTCAAAACCGTTGGCAATATCAACCGCTAAACCGGCCGGTGGTGCGGCGCGCCAACCATCACCGGTATTGTCTATCGCCGTGAACATCTGATCATAATCGAACTCTTCATGACGCATGATGTAATATTTATTGCGATCACCTTCAGGAGTGCCCAGAAAACCGCCAAAATCACGCCAGGGATCATCCGTCGTGGGTGCCCTTCTTGGACCAAAATCTTCGCCGTTATTGGTATTTGAAACCCACCAATTGAAGGAGTATTTCAAGGTATCGGTTGAGGGGGTTCGAACCACTCGAGTGCCGGTTAAAGAGGTCAATGTCATTGCTCCCGGGCAAGGTGGAAGATCAGACGATGCTCGCTTGCCGTCATTATCGGCAATCCAGGCGATATTAATCGTATCCAGCCAGCCCTCACCGGGACAATCCTTAACTGCTGGAATCGAACGACGAAAACCACAGATATCATCCTGTGAGTCATCCCACGTATCTTCACGTCCCACGTCACCATCGACATAAATACCCATATAAACTTTATTGAGAGTCTTGGTTCCGATATTCTCTATCGAATAATCGAATAGAACAAAATCCTCGGCATAAGAATAACTCCAGGCATAACTGCGCTGCGTTACCCTGATATTCAACGGACGATGCGGTCGATTATCGAAGTTATCGTCATCGACACAAGTCGGATCCTGAACCGTATCGACATAAACCGATATAAAATCCTGTTCGGAAACGGCGTCGCCATCCGCCGGATTCGATAATGATCGATGTACTAACCGACCTTCCGGATAAGGCGCCGGCCACATCTCGACAATAAAGTTCCACCCATCAACGCCGACTGAGACAAGTGTGTCACGACCGACCACCGCCCCGATCCAGAACGAGCCGGAAAATAAATAACTCTGCTGGCCGGGGTAGGGGTATGTGCATGAAGGCATATCACCTTCAATTGTTGCCCCAAGATTATCCAAAAAGCCGGTGCCAAAATGACCCATATTAACGATTGTCATACCCATTCTGCCAATATTGTGAACGCCAGGTTCGATATTTTCGCGGCATTCACCCGCCGCCAACTTATGCGAACCGGGACCTAGTTCCCCCGGGCGATATTTATAGCGGGCATAAGTTGTATCGGTGGCAAAAGTTATAACTAGGACTAATATGGAGAAAACCATTAACAAATGTTTGGCGAATTTCATAAATTCCTCATCTTTAAATTCTTATCAATTTAAACGTCCATGAATATAATTAAAAAAATCTATCTTGCCAACCATTAGATTATAATTCCACAACCTTAATTTGAAATATTTTACAGCATATTTTCATCCTTTAATTGGACGTTTGAAGATACAAAAATGTGTAAAGAAATTCCTCCAAAAAACAGAAAACAATCAACCGGCACAAAATTTTTATCAGCGCGACTAAAAATCATAAAATTTGTAAGCAGAATTGGCAATACTATGAAAATATATATCTTAGATGGTATATATAAAGTAATACTTGAAGATTGATCAGGTTCGTCTCCGGCCAAGAAAACTCCCGACCGATATATCGGTCAGGAGTCTCGTAAAAGCGAAAAATTGCCTGCTACCAGATTAAATTGACCTAAGACTATGGTTTTTCAAAAAGGGCCTTGTCAATTTGCGGATTAATCTTATAATCCTTCACATTTAATTCGGCAATCTTATTTCCATCAGATTCAATTCCAACTTTAAAAGGAATCTTCACTCCTGAAATATCCTTATATTCGGATATGTGGTGAGTCAGGTTCCCCGGACCCATCATCGTATTTCCAAAATACATTTTTCCGACAGGCATATAATTATCGGAGTTAATCGCAAGTTTAAATGTCATTTCCGGATCCAGGTTGGATATAATTTTGATAATTTCTACCGGCTGTCCGTCAAGTTCACCCGATGAAACATAAACAGCCTTATAATCGGGATTATCGAGGTTCTGAAATAATCTTATCGTTTTTCGGAATTGCTCCTTTTTATTCTCGGTCGCTTCGTCAGCGCCCAAATCGGAAACCTCACCGGCTCGCTTCATCCAGCCCCCTTCGGCTGTATTGACCGTAATGATTTCGCCGAACATCGGACTGCTAACAACTTCTCTAGACAGAGACGGTGCGATAAACGAAGATTTTACGTCCATCGAAAACTCACCCTGAGGAGTAAATAATGTAACCGATGAGTTGGATTCAGTCGCCTTGATAGCATCAATATATTTCTTCCCGCCGCAGGCATTTTTCGATTTTTTGAGAAGCTCCAGCCCTTTGGCAAGGCTTTCTTCATTGATTTCTATCTCTTCTTCAACCTCACCGCTGGGGATGGTTATATCGATCGTGTCAACCGGAAATCCAAGTTCACTGAGTGGCTTATCAAACTGGTCAGCCATACCAACGATCACGATATGCATCTGATCCGGTTTGAACCGCCGCCGTGCGACATCAAGAACATCTTCCGAAGTCACATTTTGTATATTATCCCTCATCTTCATTAGAAAATCACGCGGAAAATCAAAATAATCATAAGTCATCATCCGGTTGATAATCTCGCCCTTGGAATCGAAATTAAAAACAAACGAATTTAAGTAACTATCCTTGGCTTTGGCCAGTTCCGCATCAGTTGGGGCCTCAACCTGCATCCGTTTTATCTCACTCAAGACCGCCCGAGCGGAATGAACCGTCGTATCCATCCTTGTCATGACATAATTAAAGTAAATTCCGGGATAAGCAATATTCGATGAGAAATTTGAGCCGGTGGCATATGCCAAGCCCTGCCTTGTCCTAATTTCATCGTACATCCGGCTGCCGCCGCCGGAGCCGAGTACATTATTGGCCACCGTCAGAGCAAAATAATCGGGATCACCCGTTTTGCCGCCGATATGACCGATCAATACTGTCGCCTGAGTTATATCCTCTTTTTCGATATAATGCACGGCCGGCTTGAATTCATAATTGATATCAGGAAGCATCGGCACCTTATTGCCGCTTTGCTGCCAGCCACCGAAATATTTCTTTATCTTTTTAATCATTTCATCTTTATTGAAATCACCGTAAACAGCCAGCATAACATTTTCAGGCGTAATATACTCTTTATGAAACGCAACAAGATCATCGCGCGTGATAGCATTAATCGTCTTATATTCCGGCTGTCTGGTATAAGGCGAATCCTTGCCATAGATTACTTTGCGAAATTCACGAATGGCCAACTGAAGCGGGTCATCGTTCCGGCTGGAAATTGCAGTTCGTGCCGTTGTTTTGGCCAGATCGATTTTATCCTCGGCGAACTGGGGCGTCCGCAAAACATCAGCCAAAATCTCCAGTCCGGTATCGGAATACTCCGATAATATATTCATCGAGGCCGAACCATTAGTCGCCCCGATACCGACCTCAACCGAGGCGCCGATCGCTTCCAGAGCCTCATCTATTTCGTCACCACTCATCCGCGCCGTGCCACCGGTTCGCATAACGGTTCCGGTTATCCCGGCCGTCCCATATTTATCGGCTGACACCAAAAAACCGCCGGCGGCCAATCGGGCGCGAGCCCGGACCAACGGCAATTCATGATCCTCCAGAAGGTACAATTTCAGACCGTTGGGAAGCGTCAATGTATCAACCTGAACTGTTTTTATCTCGCCTAATTGCGGGATTGGGATTTCATCGATTGAAACAGATTTTTTCCCCGCGACACATCCGCCCAAAAATAACATACTGTATATTAGGGCAAATAATCCTATTAAAATCGTAGCTTTCCTGTACATCGTCCGCTCCTTTTTATTCTTCCGGCTTTTCCAGATAAACAACCACACGTTTTTCTGTGTCGAGATATTCCTCCGCCACTCGCTTCAAATCCTCGGCGGTCAGCGCGTTAATCTTGTCCAGTTCACGGAACAACTCGCGCCAGTCCCCATAAGTTAGCTCATAATCGGCCAGTTGCGCGGCCAGCCCCGTATTGGAGGAAAGACCGTTTATCTTCGAGGCTTTGGCCTGTGCCTTAATCTTTTCTAATTCCTTTTCCGGGATTAATTCTGTCCGAGCCTTTTCTATTTCGGCTAAGACAACTTCCTCATTTTCACTATTGCTGCTTTCGTTGGAGGGCATACAGAAAACTGAGAACATTGAGGGGTACTTGCTTCCCGGATATCCGACGAAAGCCTGTACTTCAACGGCGCTTTTATTCTCTTTTACCAGTTTTTTATAAAGAACCGAGGTCCGCCCCGATCCGAGATAACTTGAAAGCGCATCAATTGCCAGCCAGTCAGGGTGAATCTGCGATGGAATATGAAAACCGGTGACAAACATCGGCTGTGATTTTTCTGAAATCGTCGCCTGGCGAACGCCAAACGGTTCCGCTTCCTTGATATCGACCTCGCGTGGTTGCGGTCGATCTTTCAGTCGACCGAAGTATTTGTCAGCCAATTTGATAACTTTATCAGGATCGACATCCCCGACAATACCAATCGCCATATTGCTCGGGACATAATAATTATGGAAATGTTCCATCATCGTCGGGCGGTTATAATCCTGAATCTCAGACATTTCACCGATCATTGTTTTACCGTACGGATGCGCATTATATGCGATTCCGGGATACTCGGCAAAAAACATACGACCGGTCGGCGATGATTCCAGGCGATAACGCCGTTCCTCGGCGACCACCTGTTTTTCGCGGAAAAGATCCCGCAGGACCGGATCTAGAAACCGTTCCGATTCCATTGACATCCAGATTTCCAGCCGGTTCGAAGGAAACGAGACATAATAACTGGTACGGTCATAACTGGTTCCGGCATTGAGTCCGACACCGCCGTTACTTTCGACAATAATATCAAATTCATTTGATTCGGAATACTCAAATGCGGAATCTGAGGCGGTCTTCATCCGCACTCCCAACTCTTCAAGGTAAGCCGAATCGGCTCCGTCACCTTTGGCCCGTTCATCAAGAATCATATCGAAAATACGATCCTCTTCGGCCATCCACTTTTCTTCTTTTTTAATATCTTTTGAGCCAATATTATGCGTGCCTTTAAAAGCCATATGTTCAAACATATGCGCCATACCCATTGAGCCCATCGGGTCCTCGGCACAACCGACATTGACCGTTGTTACAAATGAAACGACCGGTGCATCATGGCGCGGCATGATCAGAATTGTCAGGCCGTTGTCAAGTTTGTGTTCGACAATTTTGTTTTCGATTTCGGAAAAATCGAACGCAACAGAAGTTGTGGCCACGAGCATCAATGTCAGCAGCACCTTCAGCGTCTGTCCGAATAATCGCATTCTAACCTCCGTTTTATTTTATTCTATAGTTATATTTCTCTATAAAACGAGAATTTAATACATCTGTTCCATTAGATGGGGAATATTATTAAGATTATGAGATTTGTCAAGCCGAAGCCGGAATAAAATGGTCCAATTGAATCTCGTGCCTGATTCTCAATAGTATGAAACTTTTCGGGTTATAATACCGGTGTTCCTCACCGCTTGTCGTTGATCCTGAATAAAATGTAGGGCAGTGAGATCGTTTTGATGTATTTCGGGTTCTGTCAGGTCTGGGCCGAGACGAAGTCGAGGGTGTGGCCTGACAGTCATAACAAGTCGAAACCCTTGCCAAAAAGTCCTGAGCTTTGCGAAGGAGGTTTCGACATCATGCAGTGCATATAAAACCGGCCCCTTGCCCCTTGCCGGCTACCACCACTTTATCAACTTGGGAATCCGGTTATGCACCAGATTTTCATTATGAGGCAATACCCGAGCCGCCACACCGAACCGGCCCGACTCATGACAGGTCACTTCCGTTTTGTACAAATACTGACCCTTGGCCAGACCTTCGGCGCCGTTCTGAATGGCCGCTTTCACAGGCTGGTAATTATTCATCTGTTCCAGCGAGTTCAAATTTCCCGCGATAACCTCGACCGTAACATCATCGGGCGATATCTCGCCCAGGTTCACCTTAAGATTGACCGGGATAATATCGCCGACCTTGGGCGATTTGGAAGTTTGCTGCGTATCGATTTCGTCGATACTGATCTTATCCCAATTAGTCTTAAGAAAACTGCACCAGCCGGCCACATCTTTGGCTATTTTATAATTATCGTTTTTAAGCTTTTGCCCGATCTCGATGGCCGGAATATAAAAACGGTTACTGTATTCTTTCACCATCCGCAGGGCGCTGAAATTTTTACTGCACTCGGAGATCGAGTTTTTCATCATTTTCACCCACCCCAGCGGCAAACCGACGCCATTGCGTTTATAGAAAAACGGAATCACTTCACGCTCCAGAACGTCATACAATAGCTTGCTTTCCAGAACGTCCTGTTCCTCGAGATTTTTATACTCTTCGCCGTTACCGATTTTGAATCCGACTTCGGGATTGTACGCCTCACACCACCAGCCGTCCAGAATCGAGACATTCACCGCGCCGTTAAAAGCCGCTTTCATGCCGCTCGTACCGGATGCTTCCTGCGGGCGTCGCGGATTATTCAGCCAGATATCGACACCCTGCACCAGATAACGGGCGACATTGATATCGTAATCTTCGAGGAAAACTATCCGCCGCCGGAAATTATCACTCGATGCGGTCAGCAGAATCGACCGGATAATTTCTTTACCCGGATCATCGAGCGGATGCGCCTTACCGGCCATCACGATTTGAACCGGCATATCCGGATTATTGATAATTTTCGCCAGGCGGTCAATATCCCGGAAAAGAAGAAAGGCTCTTTTATATGACGAGAATCTTCGCGCAAAGCCGATGGTTAATATTTGCGGGTCGAGGATTTCATCGGCCAGACTGACATCATGCGCCGACGAGCCCCGTCGCTCCATTTGCTGACGGAGACGTTTCCGTGCGAAAAAGACCAGTCTCTCGCGTCGCCGCTGATGCACCCGCCAAAGTTCGGCGTCAGGAATTTTTTGCACCATCTCCCAGTTTTCGAATGAATAGGGACGTTTGGTGAATTTGGGGCCGAAGTAGGTATCAAACAGATCATCCATGTCATGACTGAGCCAGGAACAGACATGCGCGCCATTGGTGATCGAAGTGATAGGCACTTCGTCAACCGGAAGATTCGGCCAGATATTATGCCACATCTTCCTTGAAGTGGCGCCGTGTAATTCGGCCACGCCGTTTGAAAATGAGGACAATTTCAATGCGGCCGCGGTCATATTAAATGGTTCGTTTTCATTATTAAAAACCCGTCCGAGAGCCAGGAATGACTCCCAGCTTATTCCGATATTGGCGATATAACTCTTTAAATACTGTTCCACCAATTTCGGATCGAATTGCTCGTTACCGGCCGGGACCGGAGTATGCGTCGTGAAAACGGTCGTCGAGCGTATTATTTGAACCGCCTCATCAAAGCTCAGCTTCTGCCTCTTTATTAAGACCCGAATCCTCTCCAGCAGGAGGAACATCGAATGCCCCTCATTGATATGATAGACATCCGGCTCAATGCCCAGCTTTTCCAGAGCTTTAACGCCGCCGATGCCGAGTAGAATTTCCTGACGGATTCGTGTATCCTTATCGCCGCTGTATAAAACCGATGTGATCTCACGATATTTGGAAGCATTATCCGGAATATTGGTATCCAGCAGATACAACGGGGTGATACCGACCATCACTTTCCAGATCTGAACATAGACCGGCGTCCCGGCATAGTCGACCGAAAATTTTACCGGATTGCCGTCCTTGTCTTTTTCGAGAACAACCGGCATATGATACCAGTCGTTTTCCTCATATCGTTCCTGTTGCCAGCCGTCCGAAGATAAAAACTGCCGAAAATAACCGTAACGATAAAGAAGACCGATCGCCACGAGCGGTATGCCGAGGTCGCTGGATGCTTTCAGATGATCGCCCGATAATATTCCCAGACCCCCCGAATAAATCGGCAGGCCGGTATCAATGCCGTATTCGCATGAAAAATAGGCGATTTTCTTATCCTTGTGATTTACATGCTGCTCCTCAAACCATCTTTTAGAGTTTAAATATTCTTGATAGTCGGCATAGGCGCGGTCAAGCGAGGCCAAAAAGGCATCATCCTGCGCGACCTCTTCCAGCTTTTCCTGCGGAAGATAGGCCAGCATCTCAATCGGGTTTTGATATGATTTTTCCCATAATTCCGAATCGATCCGAATAAAAAGCTTAACGATATCCCAATTCCACGAAAACCAGAGATTCATCGCCAGTTCTCTCAGGCGACTGATTCTTTCGGGGAGATTGGGCAGAACTAAAAATTGTTTGATTTGCATAGTGTTTTTTTATTCCAATAATTATTTATTATTTCATTATCCACATAACTTTTTATATATTATCCGTCGACAATATACGTTTTGAATTTATTAAAAGTAAAATGAATATTCAAGACAAAAGACCGAAATAAAAATAAATGGACAACAACGCCTTGTAACAATGATTTAAGAGCAATAGAATTTCACAGACAGGAATTGATTTATGTCAGGCAAAATGAAAATAGGAATATTTGGTGGGTCATTTGACCCTATACATAATGGACATTTATATTTAGCAAGTGGAGCATTACAAGAACTTCAGCTCGATAAAATTTTATTTGTTCCTTGTGGCAAATCACCTTTACCTAATAAGCTTATAGA
>CAZJLX010000080.1:0-8755 GCA_964546545.1 uncultured Ignavibacteriaceae bacterium
CCTATCCCTCAAATGACAATGGCTGGTTAAGTATCGGGAATTTATCCGAAGGCTTTGGCCTGGTACATATCATCGCTCATGGCCGAACCGACGGCTTTGTGGTCAAGTCATCCGAATATATGAACGGATCGACTTCCTTTATATTAGCCGGCCCCGGCAATGGTAATCACGGATCGATTGCCGATCTGGAAAAGAACAATAAGAGTTCGCTGTACTATTCTCTAAGCTGTAACAGCGGCGCCTATGATTTGGATACGATCGATGGCGCCGGTTCCAATTGGTCATTTGCCGAAAGACTGATAACGGCCGATTCCGGCGGCGCGATCGGTTATGTCGCCAACGCGCGCTGGGGCTGGGTTTACTCCAGCTACTATCTGCAAAAATCATTTACGAAATATCTTTTCGGTCAGGCCGAGGGCAGTCCTCCCAAAGCGATGTCACTGTCATGGCTGGAATATCCGTACTACCGCGACCTGATCTACGGACAGAATTATTTCGGCGACCCGGCATTGAAAATATACCGCGAAATTCCGACCGCTCTTGAGATAACTATCTCTTTGACCCAGCAAAACCCGACCGTTCTTGTCACCGGGGCCGGTGAAGCTGTGAACGACGTGGGTATTACCGTCATGCACGACGGTGAGATTCTGGAAACCGGTTTTACCGACAATAACGGCGCCTATACGATAATTTCTGAAATGGATTCAAAATTGGCGTACCAAATCAGTGCTTTTCGGGAGGGCTGTACCGTAGCGCAGGAAATATATATCCCGTCGCTGGTGCTTGATGTTGACGAAAACAATAATCTTCTGCCGGCCCGGTTTTATCTGGATCAGAATTATCCCAACCCCTTTAATCCGACCACGACGATTCGATTTTCTCTTGCTCAACGCAGTGATATCAGACTCGAAATTCTAAACATAATCGGGCAGAGCGTTAAGGAATTTCATTATTTTTCACTCTCTGCGGGCGAGCATCATATCAACTGGGATGGCCGCGACAATCATGGTTGGGTCGTTCCGTCGGGCGTATATCTATATCGCCTGACAGCCGGAGATAATCGTCAAAGTCGAAAAATGATTCTGTTGAAATGATAATTATTTAAAAATCAGTGACCAGCCGGCTCTAATAAAAGCCGTCATAAAAAGTACCCCACCCCAGAGATATGCCGATATTTTCGAACCCGGTCCGGTGGAATATTTTTTGAAATAATGATACATCGAGCGGTGCGATTCGATTATCATTTTTGCTCGGTTCTTCTCCGTCGAACCGCCGACATAATGTTTTATCGTTGCCTCCGGATAGTACAAATTAAAATAACCGGCCTTTATGACCCGGCGACAGAAATCGACATCGGAAAAAAATATCGGAAAGGATTCGTCAAAATAGCCTATCTCTTCTATTAATTCTCGTCGAAACATCAAAGCCGCCCCCATCGGCTGATCCACCTTTCTTTCACTCAGATGATCGAACCGGCCCATTTTCCATCGAGCAAAAAAAGATGATTTTCGAAAAATATATGACAGGCCACACAACTCAAAAAACAGATCGCGATATCTCGGAAAAGCACGCGCCGATTTTTGAAGTGTATCATCGAAGCCGACAAACTTGGGACCAAGACAGCCGATTTTATCATCCTGAAACAGACGATCGGCCATTCTAATAATAGAGTTACCCACAATCATTGTATCCTGATTCAGGATTAATATACACCTCCCGGAGCTGTTTTTAATACCGATGTTGACAGCCGAAGTAAAACCGAGATTATTTTTATTTTCTATCAGGTGTACACTACTGAATTTTTCTTTTATTATCGATACAGTGCCATCCGATGAATTATTATCAACCACCACGATTTCAATTTTTGCGCCATTGACCGATTTTTCAATCGATTCGAGACAGCTTTCGACAAAAGACTCACCGTTATGGCTTATGACAACGACTGAAATTGACACCGGCTTATCGTTCATGCAAGGACTCGCTCTATCACGGCGGCGTACTGTTCGGCCATAAATTGATTTGAATACTTTTTCAAATATTCCATATCTGTTTTCTTGCTTTTATCATACATTTCGGGATTATTATATAGCTTTAATATAAATTCGGCTATTTTATCGATTTGATCTTCGGTGTATAATTGTCCTGCATGATAATTATTCAACAGTCGTTCCACATCCGAGTCGGGCGGCGCAAGCGCCAGAATCGGGCGACCGGAACATATATAGTCAAAAATACGGCTCGGCAGAATAAAATACGGCCCAAACGAGGCTACTGAAAAGTACAACATATCGGAATCAGCCAATGATTTTATCGCTTCCGCTTTCGGCAAATATCCCTTTAAAACGACATTGCTTTTTAGATTCAACGAGTCCGGTAATGGTAACATTGCCTTATTATCATATCGACCGACATGGACTATCCTGATTTTTTCTTTAATTTCAGGATTGGATTTAATCAATTTATCGACCGCCTTAAACAAAGGTGCAATCGGAGAAAGATAATTTATCGTTCCCAAAACCCCGATCGTAAAAATATCGGCCCTGTCTTTTGTTTCTTTTCGCCAACAATTCGACAAGGTTATATCGGTTCCGTTATATATAACTTCTCCCCGCCCAAGATATTTTTTTATCGACTTATTGACACAAATGATCTCATCGGCTGAATTTATAATTTTTCCTCTTAAAGATAAGGCGTACCGCCTTTGACCCTGAGACTGATATATTTTTTCAATCGGCCGTGAGAACCAGAAATCGCGAAAATCAGCTATCCACCTAAGACCCAGCTTTTTTTTTAATTTCAAACCTATCAGATGCGACGACGGCGGCGGCGAGGATGTTATCACCAGACGAATATCGTTTTGTTTAATTATTTTTTTCGCTTTGATATAGGCAAACAGATTCCAGCCGCGGCGCGCATCCGGATAGTACAACCGCCCGGCCAGAGATAAAGCGCCGGACGAATAGTCCGCCTTTCTTCGCCCCAGAAGATACATCAGACGCAGCGGATCGAATGAACCGGATCGGAAGATATCCGGCTCTTCTGTTTTGGCCGGCATCGAATAATCGTACTGAGGATATAGAATATTTTTTACGGTTAACACTTTAATATCAAAGCCAGATTCCTTCAGGTATTTATATAAATAATATGGCCGGGTAACGCCGCCCATTCCCAGAGGCGGAAAATGGTATGATATCAGCAGGATTTTTTTATTTTCACTCATTCTTTATCAGATTTTGCATAATATCTATCGTTTTTGAGACACAGCTTGAAAAGAGAGCTTCGCTGTCGATTCTTGTATGATTGTTTTCCAATATCGTTTTGATATCATCAGGCATATCAAACAGTTTTTCAACCGCCTTTTTTAAGGAACCGGCCTCTTTCGGATTAAACAAAAATCCGTTTTGCTCTTTATCGTTGACCCACTCTCTCACACCCGGAATGTCACCCACAATCGGAATCAAACCACCGCCCATCGCCTCCAACAAAGAGGCAGGTGATGAATCGGATAAAGCGGCGCTGAGATAGATATCGAATCCGGATAAAAATTCGATATACTTCTCACGTTCGAGACGGCGATAATAATTTATTTTGCCGGGGCAGGATGCTTCGGCGAATTTTTTGAACTTAAGAGCATCGTCGCCCCAGCTCGGAAAGGTCAGACTGATCCTGTCATCGTTGATAAATTGCCGCAGTGATTTGACAATAAACAGGTTGTTATAAATATCGGTATGGGGTCGCGGGACAAGAACCCGAAAAGGCTCGGTCAGTTTAAATGCGGTCTCCGCTTTTTGCTTATATATTTCCAGTATTTCCGGCTCGACCCCCCAGGGGATAATATCCACTGTTGCCGTACTATGCAGCCGTTTTATCTTTTCCGCCAGGTACACTGAATCGGCCAGAATATGGCCGGCTTTTTCAAGGGCAAACGCCACTTTTCTTTTGTGGGCCACCGATTTTTGGGGAGATATTAATATATCGGAACCGAGGCAGTGAAGCAGAACCGGTACTTTCTGCCAGACTTTGGATAAAGCAACCGAAAAACCATAGGCCGAGGCGAAGTGGGCATTGATAATATCAGGATTGATTTTTAATCGAAGCTGTTTAATTTCACGATTAACAAAAACATAATTTAAGCTATTGCTGACCGATTTTTTTTGCAGTTGAATATCGACCGTATCGCCTTTTTCCAGAGAGGCGAGAATCACCTCGACACCCTGTTTTTTCAATTCCGCCTGATATCGAATTGTATGAAACGCGCGTCCGTCAGCCAGCAATAAGACTTTCATATTATTTCCACCGATAAAGTATTTTTCCCAGCCAGTTATAATAGGTATAACCGGAACAACTCCCGGCTATGCCACCCCACTGCTCCTTATAATCGATCAGCGATAAGGCATCGGGCGGCGACCAGCCCATATCAATAATTTTTATATTATTATCCTGCGCATAATTAATGATATAATCAAGTAAAAGATAGCCCGGTTTTAAATGGCTGTATTTTTTGTCCGAGTAGTACTGCCAGGTAAGAAGTCGTCCCTGATCGATAAAGCAAATTCTCGAACCAATAATTTTATCATCGGCGAAAACGGCAGGCCAGAGAATTCTGTCATTATCGGCCGATATTTTCAGTAATTCGCCCAAAAATTGCCGGGAGTATTTCGGCCTCTTATTATGCCGTTGTGCGGTTTTTATTGCCAGGTCATAGATGTCATCGAGAGGCTTTTTTTCATGCATCATGGCAATTGTTGCACCGCGTCGTTTCCCGGTCCGGATGTGCTTTCTGACCTTACCGGAGAGCGGTTTGAAATTGTCTCCGAAAAGATCCAGAATATGAGTTTTCGTTTCCCTCCTTTGAAAACCCTCAATATTGAAATCATAGTCCGAATTGTGAATGTCAGCTCGTATAAATGAATTTGATTTCAACCAGAAAAAAATTTCGGCCATAAATTTCCTTTTGTCGGTTTCATCGCATTCTTTGGAAAAGAACGGCCCGCCTTTCAGGCCATCCGGCATCGATTGAAAGCGTTTTAATAGACATCGGCCGAAAACGACACCAGCCATCCCGGCCGGAGGATTATCGATCGGTTCGCAGATAAAAAACCGCTCGCGGCCATTCATCGGTCGCCATAAACGGGCAAACTCGGGCGAAGCATAAATGCTGTTCCGGGTTAAAACCGACCAGCTTTCGCGCGGCAGGTTTTCGGCAGAAAAGGTTAACAGCCGCATCACTCTCTTAAAAGAAAAATTTTACCCCGGCCGATAGAACCGTCTTCGGCTGACATTAGAAACAGATAGACTCCGGCGGCAACTTCCCGGCCGGCCTCATTTTTTCCATCCCAGGGAATATTAATATCTGTCTTCTTAACCAGTTCACCATTGACAGTATAAATTCTGATCGTCGCCTCGCCGGAATAATTGAATGAAAGAACATCAGACTCGTTGCGAATAATAAACGGGTTAGGAAAAGCGATAACATCATCGGCATTTAAAGTCGGCGGCCCGATTGTCGATTCAAAAACCGAGACCCCTTCGGATGTCCCCACCCAGAGATCGTTTGTCTGACGGTTAATCACAAGAGCGGTGATATTATCGTCGGATAAGCCCGAATTGAGAGTCGTAAAGATATCAATTGTCCCGGTTCCCGCATCATATCTCGCCAGGCCATTAGTCGCCCCCATCCAGATATTACCCCGCCTGTCAAAAGCCAGATGATTCACTTCCGGCCCAAACTCCAGAGGCAGGATAACATTTACGAATTTATCGATACCGAGGTCATAACGGGAAAGGCCGAATTTGGTTCCCACCCACAGAGCTTCGTCAAAATCGTAACTTATTGTCCGGACATTATCGGAACCGAGCCAGCTATTGCTTTCCCGAAGAACGGCCAGCGAATCATCAATTCCGTTAAATGGATCCGAACCATAATAATAATAAAAAAGGCCGTTATCAGAAGTGCCGGTAACAAAAACCGCCTCACTTGCCGCCAGAGAATATAGTAAACCATCATTGATACCTTCAGTCGGTCCAAACGAATCCCAGGACGACAGATTATTTATATCGACTACCCTGATCGGCTTGCCGTCACGGGGTGCAAAATTATTCAAAAACATATAATTACCGGCAGCGGCCAGGCTTTTGACGACAATATAAGAGGTAAGATCGGGGACGCCATGCAGCGAGGAGTTACTTTCATCGAAAGTTATCATTGTATCGTCCCTGATAAGGGTTGCCCCGGAACCACCCGTCCCTACCCAGATATTATCGTGGGCATCATAAACAATCGATTCGATACCATGCCCCACCATGTTAAAATCGGGAGTGAGCCAATGTTCACCGTCAAAAACGGACACCCCATCAGCATGAAAGGCACCGGCGATATGTCCGTTATTATCCGAGGCCAGTCCGGTCACAAGATTACCCGGTAGGCCGCCATCATCATAAGCCAAATAGTCCGCATCAGCTCCGTAAAATATCCCACTGTTTAAATGCCCGATCCAATGCGTTCCGTTTACAAACCGCCCAGCCGTAAAATTGCCGCTGGGAAAAATCGAGGGCGGGTTCCAGATCGTGGAAAGACTGGTATAATCAATATGCATGAAAAATCCGCCGCTGGCATAAATGGTCAGTGTATCGCCGGTAATAATCATATGTTTGACATTGATAATCGAGCGGGTTATCAGATCGGCAAAAACCGTATCATCTGGGATTGCCGAAGTGTCTATATCGATGCGGAAAACATCTTTGGACGTGCCAATATATAGTTTATTATAATAGTAGGCCAGGGCGTTTACCGAGTCCGGTGAACCGGTTACGTATGTCGAAGGTTTTAATAAGTCCCAGTTTACAAAAGATTTTAAAAGATTCGGATCGCTGCGATCGGCCATGGCCAGACCATCGGACGTGGCCAGAAAAATTGTGGGGCCCAGCAGAAAAATATCTTTTACGGCCGCTTCCGCCGAAAGAGAATCAAAGCGTGTATAAAAATCCTCGATCTGACCGCCATCTGTATATTTGTCAAAACGGGCCAGTCCGGCCGAAGTGCCAATCCATAATTGATCGTCATCGTCCTCAATCGTATACAGATTGAGCAGGTTATTATCCCGATCAAAAAATAGAAATAATGTATAAAGGCCATTTTCATATTTAATCAGCCGGCCGAAACCGGCGACCCAAACAACATCATTATCATCTTTTAATATAAAATTCAGATTATTCGTGCCCAAACCATCGGCATTTGTTATTTTCCGCAGTCCGCCTGAAATCGGGTCGATTTTTAGCCAGCCTCCCGAAGTGACAACCTGAATAGAATCCTCAAAATAATCGACATATCTGACCTCGGCGGTGGAAGTATAGGATTTCCAGCCGTCAAATCGATCGGCCAGCGACAGATTCGGAATCAACAGAGTGACACAGAATGTCGCTAAACCCAATATAATTAACATAATAGCTCTCATAGCAACGTAAATATAAGCAAATTAAACGAATTTTTCAACTATATGCCTTGTTGCCTTATACGCGCGTAGAGCCCCCCTTTTTAATTTAATAATCCCGGCAGGACTGAATAAATTAAATCTTTTTGCCGATAAAAAATTTATATACAACCGGTTAAGCATATGGAGAAGTGTCATGTCTATCAAAACCGGACCGGACAACCGATCGACTGAACTTGCGGTTGTGACTTCAAAAGTCCCCGAATCCTTGTCAGTTGATCATAGAAAGATTACAAGCCCGCAAATCAAACAAGCCGGTGTTTTGACGGGACCGGCGGGTGACAAAGTAAGTAAATTCGAATTCCGCTTTGTTCAGCCCAACCATGATGCAATGCCAACCGCGGCGATTCATACGCTTGAACATCTCCTGTCAGCATTCTTGAGGGATAGGCTGAAAGGTATTATTAATTTCTCACCGATGGCTTGTCGAACCGGATTTTATTTGATAATCTGGGGTGAACCGAGTATCAAACTGATTAAAAGTGAATTATTGGAATCATTGGAACAGATTATCAGCTGTGAAGAGGATGATGTCCCGGGAGTAAATGAGAAAGACTGCGGCAACTATCGCGATCATTCGTTGAATGGCGCCAAGGAATACGCTCGAAAAGTTCTGGAGTTTTTCCGCAAAGAATAAGCCATTCGGTTTTTACAGATCAATTTTATAGGATATAATAGATTTGCGCCGGGAAAATATGTACTTTCTTTTTTAAAACAACACCTTCAGGATAAACATCCCGATCATTACCGCCGCAATCGCAAATTTTACCACACCGCCAACCAAAAAACCGATGAACGAACCCAATCCGGCCCGCAAAGCAACATCATACTTTTTCCCGATCATTAATTCAAAAACAACCGCTCCGGCAAAGGCGCCGATTATCAAACCAACCAGTCCTGACAATAGTATCCCGGCAATCATCCCAATTAATGCGCCCAGCACTCCGAAATATGAACCACCCATCCTTTTGACACCATAGGTTGCCGCCAGCCAGTCAAGTGACTGGGCTATCAAAACCAAAACAGCGAAAATAATAAGCGTTTGCAAATCGATCTGCTCAAAATTTGTAATCAGGGCATAAAGCAGGGCGGCGCCGAAAATAAGCGGCGTTCCGGGGAGAATCGGCAAAATCACGCCAACCATACCGACCAGCATGATTAATATGACAACTATAAATAGAAAAATTTCAAACCCGATCATATCTTTTATTTCTTCCGCCCGATTAACATATAACACATTGGGATTTTTTGATCCGTCTCCAGAT
>CAZJLX010000081.1:0-8724 GCA_964546545.1 uncultured Ignavibacteriaceae bacterium
TTAATTATTCGCGACCATTCGATGGCGATTTTTATCAGTCTGTTACCGATGATATAAAAAAGTGTCGTTTTTAAAACAAAACTGATTATCGTCGCGTAGGCCGCACCCCAGATATGATACTCGCGTATTAGAAAATAATTTAAAACCAGATTACAGATGGCGGTAGCTATATTGATATACATGATGTACTTGGTCTTTTTCTTAATTAATATTCCAATATTAAAATGCATCTGGAATGAGGCAATAATGTATGACATAATAATCAGAGGAACAACCATGTAGGCATCCCAGTACGCTTTATCCGAAATAATCTGAATAACATCTTTGGTCAATGTGGAGATACCGAGACCGACAAAAAATGAGGCGAGACAGAAATAAGTGAATATTCGGGCGAAAATCCGCTCCGAATCCTCTTTTTGAAAATACTCAAAGCGGCGCGGCATCCAGATTTGCCCGAACGGCGAGACAACAAACTCATTAACCAGAATCCCAAAGCGATAACCGAGCGTGTAAATACCGGTCATCGATAAGTTGGTGAAGGCATTTAAGAAATAACGATCGGAGACATTAACGATATAGCCCATTATGTTTGAGGGAATCAGCGGCAGACCGAATTTTATCATCTCTTTTAACTTTGGCCATGAGAACTTTATCCCTGTTTCGCGAAGAACATAAGGCAACAGAAAGGCAACCAGCACCCCATTCGAAATCAACGTCCCGAGAAGAATACCCAGCACGCCCATTTCGTAATGCACGATAAAGAGAATATTCAGTGAAAGCTGCATCACCAGCCTGGCCACTGAGACAAACATCAGAACATGTGACCGCTGCCTGACCCGAATATAAGTATACGCCGCCTGAATATATATTTCCAGCGCCAGACCGGCCAGCGCGATTATCATCAGATTGGTATAGGTATCTTCTTTGAATATCAGTTCGGTCAGCGGACGGCTGATGGCGATGAAAGCCAGGACAATCAGCGTCGAACCTATCCCGAAGCCGTAAAAGGCGGAGGAAACGACAATATTTCTTTTATTCTGGTCCTCCGATTCGAAATAAAACCGACTGACCGCCGAATTGATACCCATCTCCAGCACCATCCCGATAAAGGCGGTTGTGAAATAAAGCAGGTCCATCAGGCCATAATCGGCCGGGGTAAGGTAATGAGTATAAACTGGCAGGAGTACAAACGAGACAATTCGATTGAGAATATTAGAAAGCCCATAAATAGAGGAGTGTTTCGAGATTACTTTTAATTCTGATGTAACGGTTTTAGCCATCTTGTTTTATTTCGGTTTTATATTGTCTATAACTTAACTGTCGGCCGAATATTTCCTCTCTCTTTCGGGTTATAATTCAATAAGTTATCTGATTTTTGATATATGAATATACACGATAACAGTCAACAATTTTTAAATTGGAAAAAGTATCCTTATCAAATTCACCTTAGCGCAATTATTAATGTTGACTTCGCGACTCTCGCCGATAATATTTAAGGTATTGGAATTAAATAGCTTAAGCCGCATATTAAACCGGGGACGGCCAATCGTGTATATTATGCGTTAAAATATGAAGGTTTTAATCATTACATACGTTTTCCCGCCGGCAATGGCGGTCGGTGCCTACCGGATTCTGAAATTCTGTAAATTTCTTATCCGGTTGGGAATTGAGCCTTATATTCTAACCCCCGAAAATCCAAATACAATGTCCCGTGATCAATCGACAATTTCTCTTATCCCCGAGGGAGTTAAAGTCTTTCGGACATTTACATTAGAACCGTTTCGAGTTAAGCCGGAACCAAAAAGTAAAGAAATAGCGATAAAAAATTCAAATGAAAATGAGGTTCAGCCGACCAAGTCTAAGTCGTCAATAATATCTTCGATAAAAAAAGCAATTAAGCAGAATATATCAGTCCCCGACAGTTCTTATTTCTGGATCTGGTGCGGATTGAGATCGGGAATAAAACTGGTTAAAAAAGAAAGAATTGATATTGTCCTGTCCTCGTCGCCCCCTCATTCGGTTCATATTCTCGGTTCAAGGATTGCGAGATTCACGGGTCGGCCACATGTGGTCGATTTCCGGGACCTCTGGACCCAGAACACCAGCTATGAAGAATTGAATCTTCCGGCCTATCTTAAGCGGCGCGACCGAAAATATGAATTAAATGTTCTTAAAAAAGCGGCAGCGGTTACGGTCAACACGTCGACTTTTAAAAAACAGCTTTTGGAAAAGAATAACTTTCTGAATGAAGATAATGTACAAGTCATCACAAATGGTGTCGATCCTGATGATTTTAAAAATCTTTTATATGACAGTGGTACCAATGAAAAATTCACGATGTTATATACCGGTTCGCTTTATGGTTTTCATCGCGATCCGGAGTTCTTTTTTATGGCGCTTCGCCGGTGGCTAGATAATAAGCCGGAAATTGAAAATCAGGTGACAGCAATTTTTATCGGCAATTGGACTCCGGAATATTTTGGCCTTGTCAAAAAGTATAATCTGGCAAAGATTATCGATAAAAAAGACTGGATGCCGCAGCAGGATGCCTTAAAGGCGACTTTCAACGCAGATCTTCTATTGTTATTTCAAGGTTTTGATCCTGTGCTTTCATCGGCCATACCCCGTAAACTATTTGAATATATGATAACCAATAAACCGATAATGGCCTTTGCGCCACCCGGAGAAATTCCGAGCCTGATAGAAGAATATGACTGCGGCCTATGCTTTTCCGACAAAGCTACGGAACCGATCGTTGATTTCTTAAGTAAAAATTTCGACCGATGGAAAAATAGGATCAAATCCGATCAGATGGAAATTCCGGTTTTACGTTCAATGCCGCAACTTGAAACCGGCACTCAGGTGAAAAAGCTGGCCGAACTGTTAAGTCGCCTGCCTTTAAAGGACAAAATATAATGGGCAAATTTTCCAAATATTTTAATTATCTGGCCACCGGGCAGTTTGGAAAAATCTCCGATGCGATGAAAGAAAGGACACCATATATTGTCTACCATCGCGGCGGGGCTTCGATCTTCGAATTAAAACAGGATGCCTTTAAATCACTGGCAATAGAACCGGTCTTTCCTGAGGGATATCAGTGCCGCCTTGCCGCCCGCGATGAGATGCCGGCCTGCGCCGAATTATCCGGTTTGAAAGTCGGGGAATATTATCGTCGGTTGAGGGCGGGCGACGAATGTTACGGAGTCTTTGAAGGTAATCGCCCGGCCAATATTAACTGGATTCATCGCGGTTCATGTTATGTCCGCGGGATGGGTTATCTGCATAACGGGACCGATAGAGATTTTTATATTTATGGTATAAAAACCGCCTCAACCGAGCAGGGCAAAGGTTTGTATAAAAACTGCCTGATTGAAATAAGTCGATATCTTTTTGGACACCGGGCGGAAAGGCTAATCCAGATGGTTGAGGATGGGAACGCCCCGGTGTTTCATACTTTGCCCAAACAGGGTTATAAGGAAACAGAAAGAATTTATAATGTTACAATGGCCGGTATAAGACGAACGATAGTTACTGATTTGAATAAAAATCGAAAAACGGGCCGGATATTTGTTAAACCTCCGGAAGGAATTTTTATAATATAAAATAATTATGGTGATGTCGATAGTTGAGAACCAAAAAATTGAGCAGCCCGCGTTATCCGAGCCGCGGACATATATCTCACGCAAAACGCTATTTTATATCGGCTATATTATTGCGCTTCTGATTATTGCCGCCGCGGCTCTGGAGGTTGATCCGATATTTATAATCGGCGGCGTAATCGGTGTCACATGTTTGGTATTGGTTGTCAAATATCCTTTTTTCGGACTTTTGCTTTATATGGTTGTTTATTTCTTAAGACCGGGCGAGCGTTTCCCGGCCCTGGCGCCGATTCGGGTAGAACTGATTCTGGGTGCCTTGCTCCTATTAGTATTAATTATCGCCGATGCGGTTCGCGGGCGAGGAATCCGTTTTCCGCGCGACAAAGTGACCATTGCACTTCTGATGTTTATCGGGGCGCTGTCGCTCAGTTTTATTTTTTCCGAATGGTATTCACATTCGTTTGAAGTTATTTTTGCCTTTCTAAAGACTTTTATTATGTACTATTTCATCGTCAAACTGGCCGACAGCGAAAAAAGGTTTCATTGGGCATTTTGGGTGATCGTTTTATGTATTTCGATTGTCGGGATCGAAGCGACAATTGATTATTTCACAGGCGGGTCGCATTTTAATCAGGGCGTGGAACGAGCCAGCGGTACAACCTCGATTGGTGATCATCCAAATTCTCTGGCCATGTATATGGCTTCCACAATTCCGATGTTGATATATCTTTTTAGTCGTTTTCGAAAAATTCCATATCGATTCCTTTTATTTTCGTTAATAGCTTTTTGTTTTCTGTCACTATTGATTACCGGTTCCCGTAGTGGTGTTTTGACAATCGTTGCCGTCGGGTTTACCTACGCATGGTTTTCTCGGCACCGAATAATTTATCTGGCCGCTTTGATTTTTCTTGGTATTGCCACCTGGGCTGCTCTTCCTAATCAATATAAGGAACGATATAGCAGTATCGGCGGTGAAAATATGGATGCCTCCAGTCGCGGGAGATTAAACGCCTGGCAGGCAGGAGTAGATATGTTTCTGGAGAAACCGATATGGGGAGTCGGGCCGGGCGTTTTCGCGGCCGCCTATCTGGATCGAAAGGGTATCTGGCTATATTCTCATTCGCTTTATGTCGAGACTCTGGCTACGACCGGCCTGCTGGGGCTGGTGACCTGGTTCTATTTCATGTACCAGATAATCAAAATGCTGGGGCGTATCGGTCGATGGCGTGGCAGTCCACAGGTAAAAAATTCGGCCAGGATTTTTACGCGTGCCAATTATGCCATTATTGCCGGATTACTTTTGGCCGGCGTGTTCGGTCATATCCTTTTTCGTGATACATGGTATATGCTGGCCGCCTTGATTGTCGCTCGATATAATACTCTTCCAACCGAACCTGAAAAGATAGAGGTTTAAATGGATCTGCTTCGCCCGATTGTCAAAAATATTTCCTTCGACTGGTATCTGAGACATGACGGACTCAAAATCAAAAAACCGATCAAAGAGCTGCGCGAGTCACAATATTTATCTACCGCAGAACTGCAATATCTTCGGTTCGGCAAATTAAAAAAACTTATCAGGCACGCATATGATTTTAATCAATTTTATCGACAGCGATTTGACAAAAGCGGTTTTTCTCCGGAAGATTTAAAAGAATTCTCAGATCTGGAAAAATTACCTCTTCTGACTAAAGATGAAATACGTTCGGCCGGTGCCAATCTCTTTTCCGACGGATATTCTGCGGATAATTGTTTTCATAACCGGACCGGCGGCTCGACCGGCGTTCCGATCCATACTTACATGGATAGTGACGCCGTGGCTTTTAAAAAGGCGGCGGTGATTCGTCATAATTCCTGGGCGAACCTGAACCGTGGTGATCGCTTGGCCTGTGTCTGGGGTGATACGACCAAAAGGCTGCCGTTTAAAGAGAATCTTCGAAATGTACTGACCGATCGCGCCTTTTATCTCGACACGCTCCTATTTGATGAACAACATATTATTACTTTTCTGGAACAGATTCGACAACTGAAACCGACTGTAATAATGGGCCATGCGCACTCGATATTCCGCCTGGCTGAATTTGTTCGGGAGAACAAAATAATTGACATAAAATTCGACGGTATAATTACGACGGCGATGGTTTTAAGCGATATCGAACGTCAAACAATAGAGGCGGCCTTTGTTTCACCTGTTTTTAATCGGTACGGCTGCGAAGAGCTGTCGCTGATCGCCTCGGAATGTGAGGCTCACCGGGGGATGCATATTTTTGCCGAGGGATTACATGTCGAACTGTTGGGTGAAGATAAAAATATTCCGCGTAAATTGGTCATTACCGATCTGGTCAATCTCGGTATGCCGATGATCCGCTATGAAATCGGTGATTATGCAATTGCTACCGAGGGGGACTGCCCTTGCGGGCGGACGCTGCCGAGATTAAAAGAGGTCAGCGGTCGATCGGCCGATTTTCTGTACCGACCCGATAAAAAACCGGTCTTTGGAATTTCGATTCTTGATACCTTCGTAATTCATATTCCGGGCATTAAACAGATGCAGATTGTTCAGGAACGATATGATCATCTTGACTTTTTCGTGGTTCGCGATGAAAAATTTTCAGAGGATAGTTTGAAAAAGTTAAAAGAAAATGTCATAGATATTTTCGGCGATAAGATGAAGTATGATATTTTCTATGTCGAGTCAATCAAACAAACCGAACGGGGCAAATATCGTTTTTCAATCTGTAATATCAATCGGGAGTCGCCGTGAAGAAAATTCTGGTGCTGGACGAGTTTTTATGTTATCCGGTTGATTCGGGTAAAAAGGTTCGTACCTATAATATTCTAAAACAGCTTTCATCGCTTCATAGATTGACCTTACTGACCTATATCTGGGGCGACAAGAATGAAATAAGGGGCATTGAACATCTAAAATCGCTTGGGATAAATGTCGTTGCGGTCAGCCGCAATAATCCCCAAAAAAGCGGGCTGAGTTTTTATCTGCGTCTCTTTTTAAATCTGTTTTCATCACTGCCTTATATTGTCGCCGGACATCTGAGCGAAGCATATTCAGCCGAATTAAATAAAATCATTAAAAACTGGAAACCCGACATTCTGCTGGCCGAATGGTCGCCGTACTCGATTTTTTTCGAACCAATAAATTCATTGCCTCGGGTAGCAGTGGCGCATAATCTGGAAAGCTCCATCTGGCGCGGATATGTTGAGAATAGCCGTAATCCGATAAAAAGATGGTACATGAATTTCCAATACAAGAAAGTCGTCAAATTTGAAAATAAAATATTTAATTGGCTGGATGGTTTAATCCTTGTTTCGCCGATAGAACTGGAAAAAATCGGCAAAGATTATCCCGGGCTTACGGCCGCACTGGTCGATAACGGTGTCGATATTGAATATTTCGCAAAAACTGATCAGCCTGAGGAGGATGATCTGATCTCATTTGTTGGTTCGCTTGATTGGCGTCCCAACCAGGATGGGGTCGCTTATTTCATTGAAAAGATACTGCCGATATTGAGGCATCAGATTGATTCCTTAAAAGTGCTGATCATCGGAAGAGGCGCTCCGGATTGGCTTCTTGCTTTCGGTAAAAAACATAATGTTGAGTTCACCGGACCGGTTGAAGATGTTCGTCCCCATGTCCTGAAATCTGCAGTCTCAATTGTCCCGCTCCGAATCGGCGGCGGCTCGCGTCTGAAAATTCTGGAGGCGTTTTCAATGGGCAAAGCGGTTGTCTCGACCTCGCTGGGCGCCGAGGGATTAAATGTCGAAAATAAGAAGCATCTGATAATCGCCGATTCGGAAGAAGCCTTTGCGAACTCCGTTGTCAGGCTTCTGCGGGATAAAGAAGAACGCAGGCGGCTGGGGGAGAATGGCCGCCAACTGGTAAAAGAAAAATATCAGTGGCCAAACCTGGCGACAAATCAGAGCGATTTTTTAAATTCCATAGTCGATAATTTTGCGGGCAGGCATGTTGAATAAGCGGATTTTACATATCCGTGAATCCAATATTTATGGATCCCCGGAAAGATTAATATTCGGTCAGATAAAAAACGGCCGCATATTTGAATATTATCCCGTTACCTATCGCAAGAAAGGGAAAAGTAATCCGTTTGCTTTCAAGGCTTCCGAAGAAAATATTAAATTCTATGAACTAAATGAACACTTTACCGGTGATCTGTCGACCGCCTTCAGATTGGCCAAATTGGCCAAAAAATTGTCGGTATCGCTTCTGGTCAGTCATGAGTACAAATCCAACCTGTACGGTTATCTGGCCTCAAAATTGACCGGCCTGCCGCATGTCATTCATTTTCATGGATTCACTTCCGAAGATACAAAAGTGCGTTTCTATAATAAAATCGATATTTCGGTGATGAAAAGAAGCCGGGCGATAATAACGGTCTCCGATCAGACCAAAGAACGTCTGATTAAAAACGGTATCAGCGGCGAAAAAATAGAAGTTATTGTTAATGCGATAGACGACGAAGCTTTTGAGAAAATTCCGTTTGGTAATAATGTTATCGATAAAAATATTCCGTTGCTGGTCGGCGCCGGACGATTCAGCTATGAAAAAGGATTTGATATTTTAATCGAATCTCTGGCAAAAATCAAAGAATCCGGCTATAAATTTAATATGCTGCTATATGGCGACGGACCGGAAAAAAGTAATCTGACAAATCTGATAGATAAATTCAATCTTAATGACAGAATATTTCTGCCCGGTTTTATTGCCGATTTAAGACCACCTTTTGGCGCGATGGAATTTCTGGTGATACCCTCTCGTTCCGAAGGATTCCCCCTGGTTTTACTCGAAGCCTGGGCGCAGGGTGCCCCGGTAGTGGCGACTCCGGTCGGTGGCCTGCCCGGACTGATAGAGAATAATATTAACGGGCTTTTAACCAAAGATGATAGTCCGGAATCTTTGGCCGGGACAATTATTGAGGCGCTGAATCAAAATGACTTTAAATCCCGGTGCGGAGAAAACGGAAAAAAATTGACAAAAGACAAATACAATTTTAATGTTCAACTGGAAAGTCTTGAAAAAATATATAAATCGCGGATCGAATAGATATTATGCTCCGATTATCGAAAACAAAGGAATGAGTTGTGGAATCTTTTC
>CAZJLX010000082.1:0-8632 GCA_964546545.1 uncultured Ignavibacteriaceae bacterium
GTTTTTGAAATTTGCCCGGATCTTTAAGAAAATCGATAACTTCGCCAAGTTCGACTTTGGCTTCATCCACACCGGCGACATCATTAAAAGTCACTTTGGGACGTTCATCGGTTAATAGTTTGGCGCGGCTCTTGCCGAATGAAAAGAGACCCTTGGGTCCCGAAGCGCCCTGCATCTGACGCAGGAAAAACAGCCAGATGAAAATCAACAGAAACCAGGGGGCAATCGAGATTAAAATCGAAAAGTAATTCGGTCCCTCGGTTTTGGCTGTGATTGTCACTCCCGCTTTTTCAATACGATTGACGACATTAAAACTGTTATCCTCGAAAGGTATTTGCGCTTTAAATTTAGTGTAGCGACCGCTGCCGGTTTCGGTCACCAGTGAGGTTTCCGATTTTAATCGGCCATCAATCGTTTTATCTATAAATGTCACTGATTCGATATTATCAGTCCCGAGTTGGGCGAGGAACTCCGAATATGAAATCTCCGCCTTATCCCGGTCGGTCGATGAGTACAGACTGTAGGCAAAAATAAAAGCGAGGATAATTATCACCCAGAAACCGAGCGATTTAACCGGACCTTTCCAGCTAAATCCGCCTTTGCCTTCGGGTGGCTCTTTATCCGGCCGTTTTTGCCTTTTGGGAGGGTCGCCTGAATAATTATCTTTTTGTTCGTCAAAATTCATAAAACTATAATCTCCTGGATTAATATACAAAATTTTCGGCAGAAAGGTTGGATTTATTGTAAAAGTTTAGTCATTTATCATCCGGCCTATAAATGGCAAATTTCGATATTTTTGCGATTCATCCAGCCCATAACCGATTACGAATTCTTCCCCCGCATCAAAACCAACATATTTCGCCTCTATCTCTACCTTTCGACATTTAGGCTTGTCAAGCAGTGTAACAATCTCAATTGAGGCCGGTTCCTTAAGTTTTAGATTTTTAATAATTGTCGACAGAGTCTTGCCCGAATCAACGACCCCCTCGACTATCAACAGATGCCGCCCGGCAAGTGATGTTTCAGGAATTTCCGAGGTTTCCACCGTACCATTCCTGACACGGCCAATTGTGTAACTAGAGGCCATAATAAATTCAAGCTCGACCGGAATAGAAATGGCGCGGATTAAATCGGCCAGAAAAACAATACACCCCTTTAAAACGCCGATTAATATCGGATTTTTGCCCTCATAATCGGCTGAAATCTTTCTGCCCATTTGACTGATTTTTTTTTCGATTTTATCCTGAGCAAAAAGCAATGTAAATTTCTTTCTTTCGATACCCTTATCTTCCACGATGTCCTCGTTTTTCTCTTATTTCTCTAATTCCCTTTTTTCCAATTTCTGATAACTTCAATCTCCAAAACTTTTTTTGTAAATTTGTCGATTTTAACCCGGTCAGCTATTTGATGCCCAACCAGCCAGACAATTCCCTTTTTATCCGCCACGATCAAAACTTCATCTCTTAGAACAGCAGGATTCTTCCTGTCGGTAAGAAAATCGCCGATCTTTTTCGTACCGCGCATTCCAAGGGGCGCGAAACGATCCCCCGGTTTGAGTCCGCGCACGATCAGCGGATCAATTATTTTATTATGGTCAATATTGATCCTATATCCATTCTTCATAATAGATTTTTGCGCCCGCTTTTTTTCAATTTCCCGGCAGTTCATCTTTATATTCAATTCAGCAATATCTGTCTTACCATTATGATTAAATTTTCTTTGCGCGATTTTAAAATCGCCTTTTGAGAAGTAAATCGACCCTTTTTCCGCCCTGGCCCTGACTTTACCTCCAAGCTGCGCCGCCTTCAAATCCCCTTTTATGACTTTCTCGACCTGCTCGACCTCGGAGAAAGAGCCGCTGCCAACGTGACCGGTAAGTCTCTCCAGGATTTTTTTAATTATTCGTCTCCTTAACCAGACATCATATAGCGCAATTTTGACCGAATCAACAATAAACTTTCCGCCATCCGTTTTTTTTACGATTTTTTTAAATTCTTTTTCGGACAGCGAGTCAAGGAAGTCGTTTTCATCACTTATTAGTCTGCTGAAATTAGCTATGGACTGACGATATTTCAGACCAAAATGTTTTTCGATTTTGGGGATGATTTTATTACGGATATAATTACGGCTGTATTCCGATTTCAGATTGGAGCGATCGGTCATATAAGACAGCTTATTATATTTAAGATAAGCATAAATTTCGAGTTTACTTAAGTCCATCAGCGGACGGATAAACCGACCCGATTGCGGCTTCAGAGGCTGTAAGCCACCCGGCCCCGTCCCTCGAAAAAGGCGGAAAAGAATGGTCTCGATTAAATCGTCAAGATGATGTCCCAGCGCAATTTTATTGCAGCCTTGTCCGTCAGCAGTTTTAGGCAGCAATTCTTTGCGTTTAAAATGGCCCGCTTCTTCGAGAGACATTTTCTTTTTTTGGGCAATTAGGGGGATATCCAACTCGGCAGATATAAACGGTATTTTAAACTTCCGGCAAAATGTCTGGCAAAAGAGAATTTCCTTCTTGACGGCTTTGGGGCGGATATTATGGTCGATATAAAAGGCGGTTATTCCGAATCCGATCTTTTTTGATAATTTGTATAGAATATGCAACAGAGCGGTTGAGTCAGGTCCGCCCGAGAGGGCGATAAGAATTTGGTCGCCTGAAGAGATAAGTTCATTTTTATGAACATATTCGAAGACTGTATTAATAATATTTTTCATAAACTGCTCCGGCATCTAATTAATTCATTCCTAACAGAAATGCCATAAATATCTGTGTTTGGTCAATATTATGTTTGACTGGAGATACAAGGCTCTCTATATTCTCCTCTTAACCTTATGGAGGTGTCGATGGAACAGCCGAAAGTTACGCCGCAGATGGTCAGTGACCATGGTTTAAATAAAGAAGAATACGAAGAAATCAAGAGAATTCTGGGTCGCGAGCCTAATTATACAGAACTCGGCATTTTTTCGGTGATGTGGTCGGAGCATTGCTCATACAAAAATTCAATCGCCTTATTAAAAACTCTCCCGCGCGAGGGGGATATGCTTTTGACCGGTGCCGGCGAGGAAAACGCAGGGGCGGTTGATATCGGCGATAATCTGGCGGTTGTATTCAAAATTGAATCGCATAATCATCCCTCGGCGCTGGAACCATATCAGGGCGCGGCAACCGGAGTCGGCGGTATTTTGCGCGATATTTTTACGATGGGCGCGCGACCTATCGCTTCGCTCGACTCACTTCGATTCGGCTCTCCCGATAATCCGCGCGTGAGATACCTGGTTGACGGGGTAGTGCGCGGTATCGGCGATTATGGTAATTCGTTCGGTGTTCCGACTGTAGCCGGAGAGACCTATTTCAACGAAGCTTATACCGGCAACCCACTTATAAACGCGATGGCGGTTGGCATTTCCAAAGCGGACAAACTGGTATCGGGGATAATCAAAGGTGAAGGGAATGCGGTTATGATTGTCGGCTCCAAAACCGGTCGGGACGGCATTCATGGGGCGACCTTTGCCTCGGTTGAACTTTCCGAAGAGTCGGAAGCAAAACGCTCGTCGGTTCAGATCGGCGATCCGTTTACCGAGAAATTGCTTCTGGAGGCGACCCTTGAAATCATCGATAATGATTTGATTATCGGTATTCAGGATATGGGCGCCGCGGGAATAACCTGTTCCTGCAGCGAGATGTCGTTCCGCGGCGGCGGCGGGGTCACAATTGATATTGAGAAAGTCCCGGTGCGTGAAGATAATATGACGCCTTATGAGATTCTGCTGTCCGAATCGCAGGAGCGAATGCTGGTCTGTGTTAAAAAGGGCAAAGAGGATGCGGTTCGCAAAATATTTGATAAGTGGGAACTTGATTCGACGATAATTGGCGAATCTAATAACAGCGGCCTGTTCATCGTGCGTTTAAACGGTAAGACGGTGGTGGAAATCCCGGCCGATGTTCTTTCACTCGGCGGCCGGACACCGGTTTATCATCGAGAGACAAAAAAACCTGCCTATATCGATAAATTGTCTAATATTAAAATTCCCAATTGCCTGGGAAATAGAGACTGGTCGGAAGACCTGCTAACACTTCTTGCCACACCGAATATCTGTGATAAGAGCTGGGTTTTTGACCAGTATGATTCGATGGTGCGGACCAACACGATGATCGGACCCGGCTCCGATGCGGCGGTTCTACGGGTCAGAAAAACGAATAAAGCGCTGGCGCTGACGACCGATTGTAACGGTCGCTATTGCTATCTTAATCCGTACAAGGGCGCTATTCAGGCGGTCTCCGAGGCGGCGCGAAATATTGTCTGTTCCGGCGGCCAGCCGGTGGCCATCACCAATTGTCTCAATTTCGGCAATCCGTATAAACCTGAGATTTATTACGGTTTTTCCGAGGCGGTACGCGGAATGGGAGAGGCCTGTCGTGTTTTCGGTACCCCGGTGACAGGGGGGAATGTCTCTTTTTACAACGAAGACCCCGAACGAGCAGTTTTCCCAACGCCAACGATTGGGATGCTGGGTATCCTGGAAAATATTTCTCATGCCACACGGCAATGGTTCTGTGATGAGGGCGACCTGATTTATCTGATTGGTGAGAATAAAGAATTTCTTGGAACTTCGGAATATCTGTCAACCATTATCGGCCTGGACGGGGGAGAAGTGCCCGAAGTCGATCTTGTCTTTGAAAAAGCGATTCAGGATACGACGCTGGAGGCGATCAGACTCGGCCTGATTAAATCGGCGCATGATTGCGCTGATGGCGGTCTGGCGGTGGCTCTGGCCGAATGTTGTATATCCGAACGTGAAAATCAGATCGGCGCGAAAATATCGCTCGACGAAAATTTCCGCCCGGATGCGCTTCTGTTTAATGAAGTTCAATCGCGAATAATTGTTTCAGTAGCCGAAGAAAACGGTGAAAAGCTGGTTGAGTTGTGCGCCAAAAATGATATCCCAGTCTCGGCGATCGGCCGGGTCGGCGGCGACAATCTGATAATAGATAATTTGATAAATCTACCACTGGAGAAGATGTCGGACGCCTATTATAACAGCCTGCCGAGGATTCTGGCGAAGGCGTAGATTTGGTCGGCATATATTTTTATCTTTGGCCAATTTATTCAAACCTACGACGCTTTTCTGTGTATTATTTCAATATGTATTAATTTAGACTATCCGGACTTAATGAGAAAAATAAATTTAAGATTGCCTTTTTTACTTAATCCTGTCTATATTGACTGATAAGATGACTGCTAAACAATTTAAAGTTGTAATACCTGTCGCGGGAGAAGGCACACGACTGCGGCCGCATACCTATACTACGCCTAAGGCGCTTATACCGGTCGCGGGTAAGCCGATTATTTCGCATATTCTTGATCCGTTGATCGAATTGGAACCGGAAGAAATAATTTTTGTGATCGGGCATCTGGGCGACAAGGTAAAAAAATTCATTGAGGAAAATTATGGTTTTAAAGCAAGTTTTGTCCATCAGGATAGACTACTTGGACTGGGTTATGCCATTTATCTGGCCTTAAAAGATATGAACAATACGCCGCTTCTGGTAATACTTGGGGATACGATCGCCAAGATGGATTTGGCCGGATTTGTCAATCAAAAGGGCAATAAAATCGGAATAAAAAAGGTCGATGATCCCAGGCGGTTTGGAATTGCCATCACCGAGAAAAAGAAAATTCTCGCATTCGAGGAAAAACCCGGAAATCCAAGATCGGATCTGGCGATTATCGGCGTATACTATTTCGAGAAGTCGAGTAGTTTGAAGACCCAACTCAATAAACTGGTGAAGCTGGGAAAGAAAACGAGTGGCGAGATTCAACTTACCGATGCGTTGGAATTTATGTTAAAAGCAGGTATTCAGTTTAATCCGTTCACGGTTGACGGCTGGTTTGACTGCGGCACCCGCGAGACGCTTCTGGAGACTAATAAAGTGCTGCTTTCCGAGGCGAGTGAGGTGGTCGATTATCCCGGTTCGGTGATTATTCCGCCTGTTTATATCTCGCCTGATGCGGAAATCGAGGAGTCGGTTATCGGGCCTTATGTCTCGATATCCGAACGAGCGAAAGTGAGGCGGTCGATAATAAAAGATTCGATTATTGGATGTGAGGCAAGAGTTGAACACAGCCTTCTCGATTATTCATTGATTGGAGAACGAGCGGTGGTCGAGGGAACCTACCGCAAACTGGATGCGGGTGATTCATCACGAATCGGCAGATCTTAATTTGATATACAAAAATAAGGAGAGATAAATGTCCGGGGGAGATTTTTTATTTACATCCGAATCGGTCACTGAGGGGCATCCCGATAAGGTCTGTGATCAGATATCCGATACCGTTCTCGATGATGTTATCCGTCAGGATAAACATGGTCGAGTTGCCTGCGAAAGTTTCGTCACGATCGGACTGGTGATTGTCGGCGGTGAAATAACCACCACCGCCTATGTCGATATCAATCATCTGGTGCGGGATCTGGTTCGAGATATTGGATACACTAATCCTCGATTGGGTTTTTCTTATAATTCCTGCGCTATTTTAAACGCCATCGGGTCACAGTCACCCGATATCGCGCAGGGAGTCGATATCGGCGGCGCGGGCGATCAGGGGCTTATGTCCGGATATGCCTGCCGCGAAACCGAAGAACTGATGCCGATGCCGATTATGCTGGCGCATAAACTGACCAAAAGGCTGGCCGAGGCGCGCAAGAAAAATGAACTCTCTTTTCTTGGACCGGACGGCAAATCTCAGGTAACGGTAGAATATCGAGATGCCAAACCGGTGCGTATCGAGGCAATTGTTTTGTCGACCCAGCATACCGAAGAGATTCTTGACGGCAGCGGCCACCAGATAACCGAAGAGGCTCGCCGTGAAATTATCGAGAAAATAATAGGGCCAGTGATACCGCGAGAGATGATCGATGAAAAGACCAAATATCATATCAATCCGACCGGCAAGTTTGTCATTGGCGGACCGCAGTCCGATACCGGTATGACCGGACGAAAAATTATCGTTGATACGTACGGCGGCATGGCCTCGCACGGGGGCGGCGCATTTTCGGGTAAAGATCCGACCAAAGTAGACCGCTCGGCGTCATATATGGCACGTTATATTGCCAAAAACGTGGTGGCGTCAGGTTTGGCCGATAAGTGTACTATTCAACTGGCCTATGCTATCGGTGTCGCTGAGCCGGTATCTATGATGGTTTTTACCGATGAATCCAACCATATCGCGGAATCGCGGATTGTTGAAATAATCCGAAAGAATTTTGATCTGACCCCCAAAGGAATAATCGAATCGCTTGATCTGCTTCGGCCGATTTATCGCAAGACTGCGGCCTATGGTCATTTTGGCTGGAATGTGCCGGAATATACATGGGAAAAAACGGATAAAATCAAAGATCTGCAAAAGGAGGCCTGATAATGAAACCTCTTACGTCCGATATTGCTGATATTAAGCTGGCTGCCAATGGCAAATTACGAATCGAGTGGGCCGAACGAAATATGCCGGTTCTGCGATTGATCCGCGAACGGTTCAAAAAAGAGAAACCGCTTAAGGGGGTAAACCTGGCTTGCTGTCTGCACGTTACCACTGAAACGGCAGGGCTGATGATTACACTTAAGGCGGGCGGTGCTAATGCGGCTTTGTGCGCCTCCAATCCACTCTCGACTCAGGATGATGTCGCGGCATCACTGGTGAAGGATTATGGCATCTCGGTTTTTGCCATCAACGGCGAAAATAATAAGACGTACTATAAACATATCAATCAGGTGCTTGATTTTAAGCCGCAAATTACGATGGATGACGGGGCCGACTTGGTTTCGACCCTGCATTCCGACCGCAAAGAATTAATCGGAAATATTATCGGCGGGACCGAAGAGACGACCACAGGTGTTATAAGATTGAAGGCAATGGCGGCTGATAAGGCGCTCCGATATCCGATTATTGCGGTCAACGATTCGAAAACCAAACACTTTTTTGACAACCGGTACGGGACAGGTCAGTCGACGCTTGACGGTATCATTCGTGCAACCAACATGCTGATTGCCGGTTCGACGGTGGTTGTTGCCGGTTATGGATGGTGCGGGCGAGGATTCGCCTCGCGGGCGGTCGGGATGGGTGGGCATGTGATTGTCACCGAGGTCGATCCGACCAAAGCTATTGAAGCGGTTATGGATGGATTTAGAGTCATGCCGATGTCGGAAGCGGCCAAAATCGGCGACCTGTTTGTGACACTAACCGGCGATATCAATGTCATCCGTATGGAACACTTCAATAAGATGAAGGATGGGGCGATTGTCTGCAACTCGGGGCATTTTAATGTCGAGTTGGATCTGGCCTCGCTGGAAAAAAATAAAAAGAAAAAAAGAGTGACACGTAAGTTTGTCGAGGAGTACACTCTGAAAAACGGGCGGCGGATTAATATTCTCGGTGAGGGGCGGCTGGTTAATCTTGCCTGCGCCGAGGGACATCCGGCAATGGTGATGGATATGTCGTTCGCCAATCAGGCGCTTGCGGCTGAGTATCTGATTGGTAATGCCGCAAAGTTGAAAAATTCAGTCTATGTTGTACCGGATAAGATAGACAATAATATCGCGGCCTTGAAGCTGAAATCGATGGGTATTAAAATCGAC
>CAZJLX010000083.1:0-8586 GCA_964546545.1 uncultured Ignavibacteriaceae bacterium
GACGAAGACGATTTTTCTCAAACAGCAAAAAAGATAATGAGATTTATGATTTTAAACCATTGTTCAATGCACACAGTAAATTTTAAGGAAAAACAAAAGATAGAGCATAAACTTGGTATTCCCTCTAATCGGTTGCTAATACAACAATCAAAAGCGGTGTAGCCCAGCCGCCCTGCGGTAGATTTCTTATTGCACCATAAGCTTGTTCCTGCAAAATCCCTACACAATCAATGTAAATCTCCTTACCTCGCCTTTTATATGGCTATAAATGTTGAAACCGAAGGAGGAAAAATTCGGGGCAGATGTGGACATCTGCCGCCCGCAACCGGCAGGGGGCCGGTTTATTGCGCTTCGTGTCTGCCCATAAATGATATTCTGCATGATTCGGGTGGGGAGATTGCCACACCCTTCGCGAAATGTTTTACATTTCTCTCAGGGTTCGCAATGACGGCAGGTTAAATCTCTGCGAGATTCGACGTCAAGACTGACCTATGTGTCCATATCAGGAGCTTCGGCGCTTTCGCCATAGCCAAAGGGCATAAATGAAAAGAATCAAACCTGCGGCAAATTGGGAAACAGTGAGCAGAATTCTTTCCGGCCCATTTATCAGACCAAAGACTCCAAAGCAGATTCACATAAACCCGAAAACGACGATTAAGGGTATATTTTTGGCTTTGGCGGACTTTTTTTCCACTTTCGTTATCCACCTACTACAGCCTTATCCCGCCACTGGGGGTTTGGGAGTTTTGCAAAATCGAAAACCATTCGGCCGTTTTTTTCAGACCTTCTTTAAAATCGACCGACGGATCAAAATCAAGCTCTTTGCGCGCCCGTTCGATATCGGCAAAGGAATGTTTGATATCGCCCGGCTGGGGATCAGTATACTTGGCCTCAATATCACTGCCGATTATCTCGCGCAGCATATCGAGCAGGGTATTAAGCGTGAACTGCCCGCCGCAGGCGATATTGTAATAGCGTCCGGGAGCGACATCGGAAGTGCAGGCCAGCAGATTCGCCTGAACCGCATTGGCGATATAGGTAAAATCGCGGGACTGCTCGCCATCGCCGTAAACGACCGGCTGGCGCCCGGATAAAAAGGCGGTGATAAAGCGCGGTACGACGGCCGCATATTGCGACTGCGGATCCTGGCGCGGTCCGAAGATATTAAAATAGCGCAGGCAAACCGTTTCGAGACCGTAGAGCGAATAAAAAACTTTGCAGTATTTTTCGTTGGCCAGCTTGGTGACAGCATAAGGCGAAAGCGGATCAGTCCACATATCCTCCCGTTTGGGAAGCTGGGGCGTATCGCCGTAGACGGACGAGGACGAAGCCATCACGAATCGTTTGACATGCGCCAGTTTGGCCGCCTCAAGCAAATATAGCGTTCCCTCGATATTGACCGAATTCGAGGTCAGCGGGTTTTTAATCGAGCGCGGCACCGAGGGCAAAGCGGCCTGATGAAGGACATAATCTATCCCGGACATCGCCTCCTGCACCGTCCAGAAATCGCGGATATCGCCGTCAATCAGTTCGATTTTATCCTCGATACCGGTCAGATTGATTTTCCGTCCGGTCGAAAAATTGTCAATTATTGTGACTTTTTCGCCCCGTTTGACCAGTTCATGGGCGATATTGCTTCCGATAAATCCTGCTCCGCCGGTTATAAGATAATTCATTTTTTATTCCTCTTTCTTTGCCCCAGTATCATCTATTGATTATATCGACCGGAAGCCGGTTTTCAACGACTTTCAGCTAAAAAAAACTTTGGTTTTTGTAAAAACAACTTATCAGCCTTCTGCCAATCATCGGGCCGCCCAACATCGAGCCAACGTCCCTTAAATCGGTATATATGAGGATTATAGTCCTCTTTAATCAGCTTGTCAACCAGCTCGGGGAAATCAAAATGGCGGCTGGGTATATATTTTAAGATATCCCGATTAAAGGCATAAATCCCCATCGAGACCAGATAATTCAGTTTGGGTTTTTCGAGATATTCGCTGATTTTATCATCGGCGATTTTAATTACGCCAAAATCGACATTAACCGAACGACGGAATACGGCAACCGTCATCAGAGAACTGTTTTTTATATGTGCCAGGGCAAAATCTGAAAAAGGCAGGTCGGTCAGCAGGTCGCCATTAAGAACCAGAAAATTCTTGTCCAGTTTTTTTATTCTTTTCAACGGTGCGGCCGTACCCAGCGGCTTTTTCTCTTCGGAATATCTGATTTTAACTCCGAATTGGGAACCATCGCCAAGAATTATTTTAATCAGTTCGGCCTGATATCCGACCGCCATAATTATCTCTTTTATACCGGCCTTGGACAGTTGACGAATCAGAATCTCCACAATCGGTACTTCCCCGACCGGCCAGAGTGGTTTGGGAAGAATTTTTGTGTATGGCAAAAGCCTGCGCCCCTCACCGCCGGCCAGGATTACCGCCTGTTTGATTTTGTCAGTCTCTCTTTTCAAATCTGGTAATCCTCTTTTTTATAAAGATCAATATTATTTTCAAAGAAACGAATCGTCTCCGTCAACCCTCTTTTTATATCATATTTGGGCTGGTAGCCGAACAATTTTTTTGCGAGAGAGGAATCACCGACAAGTCTTTGTACTTCCGATTTTACCACTCTTTTGCGTCTTTTTTCGGTTTTAATGGTCAGGCTCGTTCCCAAAATATCACCAATGTTACGCACCAACTGTTCGATTGAGTAATCTTTTCCTGAGGCGAGATTAATTGTCCGGCCGACGGTTTTTGGTTCAAAGGCGGCCGCTATCATCCCGTTGATTATATCTTTGACAAAATTCATATCCCGCCGAGTGTTAATATTGCCCAGTTTTACTGTGCGTCCCCGTAATGCCTGCAAAATAATTGTCGGCGTAATTGCCCGGGCCGATTGACGGGGGCCATAGCAATTAAATGGTCGAATTGTCACGACCGGCAAGTCAAATGAGCGATAAAATGATTCAGCGACTTTATCAGCCGCAATCTTTGAGGCGCTGTACGGCGACTGGGCCACATGGGGATGTTTTTCATCAATGGGAGTATATTGGGCGGTTCCATAAACTTCGGATGTGGAAACCTGCAGGAATTTTTTTATCTTACTCCGGCGTGCCGCCTGAAGCATATTGGCTGTTCCAAGCGCATTCACGGACAGAAAATCTCGCGGGGCGATGTATGAATATGGTATTGCTATCTGGGCGGCGAGATGAAAAATATAATCGTTGCCTTTGACCGCCTCGGTGCAGAGATCGGGGTCGCGGATATCACCCAGAATGATATTCAGCTGGTTTCTCTTTTTTTCCGGCAGATTTTCCAGCCAGCCGATATGGCCGGTTGATGTGTAACGGAGCAGGACTGTCAGCCGTGCACCGAGCCGAAGCAGTTCTTCGGTCAGAAACGAACCGATGAATCCGCCGGCGCCGGTTATCAATATTTTTTTATTCTTAGTTGATATCATTTGCTTCGCGAATATAGCTCAATTTTTCCTAATTTTCAAAGTCTTTTTCCTACATTTAATTATCGACTGTCGGAGAGCGGTTTTTATTGAATATTTCGAGGCCTGTTGCCCTGTGAAGATGTTTTTATATTGCTCACAAAAATCGGTCGGATTAGATTATCACAAAATTTCATTGGTACGGAAAGGATAAAAATGTCAGACTACGAAATAATCGCGGCACGGCAGATTCTGGATTCCCGGGGGACTCCGACGATTGAAGTTGATGTTGTCCTTGAGGACGGGACGATCGGTCGAGCGGCGGTACCATCGGGAGCTTCAACCGGAGCGCACGAGGCAGTCGAATTGCGTGACGGTGATAAAAATATCTACTTTGGCAAATCGGTCATGAAAGCTGTTAAAAACGTAAATGAAAAAATAGCCCCGGCCATATTGGCCAACAATCTTGATCCGTACGATCAGGTGACAGTTGACAATTTTCTGATTGGTTTTGATGGAACGGAAAATAAAAGCAAGATGGGTGCTAATGCTCTTTTGGGTGTTTCGCTGGCCACGGCGCGGGCGGCGGCCAAGTCGGTCGGGCGTTTTTTGTATGAATATATCGGCGGCTGTAACTGCAAACTGCTTCCGGTACCGATGATGAATATCCTCAACGGTGGCAAACATGCCGACAATAATGTCGATCTTCAGGAATTCATGATAATGCCGGTTGGGGCGAAATCTTTCAGCAAGGCGCTGCAAATGGGGGCCGAGGTTTTCGGCAACCTTAAAGCTGTTTTAAAAAGCAAAAAACTTAATACCTCTGTTGGCGATGAGGGCGGTTTCGCGCCTGATTTAAAATCCAATGAAGAAGCGCTTGAAATTATTATGATGGCGATTGAAAAATCGGGTTACAAGGCTGGTATAGATATTCTTCTGGCGCTTGATCCGGCCTCAAGCGAATTTTATGAAGCCGACAAAAAAATATATAATTTAAAAGGCGAGGGCAAAAAACTCAGTTCGGAAAAAATGATTGAGTATTATGAAGCACTCGTTAAAAAATACCCGATTATCTCTATCGAAGACGGTCTGGCTGAAGACGACTGGAAAGGCTGGAAACTGATGACCGACAGGCTGGGTGATAAAATTCAGATTGTCGGCGATGACCTGTATGTGACCAATCCAAAACGTCTCGCGCGCGGTATTAAAGAGGGTTCGTCGAATTCAATATTGATCAAACTGAATCAGATCGGTACCCTGACTGAAACCCTCGATACGATAGATATGGCCCGAAAAGCAGGATTCACCGCGGTCGTTTCACATCGCAGCGGCGAGACGGAGGACAGCACTATCGCTGATGTCGTTGTGGCAACCTCGGCCGGTCAGATAAAAACGGGATCCATCTGCCGAACAGACAGAATCTGCAAATATAATCAATTACTCAGGATTGAGGAGATGATCGGCCCGACGGCTCAGTATATCGGACGGGATGTATTTTATAATTTGAGTCAATAATCGGAACGGATATCAAATCGAAGAGATAATAAAAACCCGCCTGTTTTACAGGCGGGTTTTTTTCCGGGATGAAATCACTTAAATCCTTTTGGGATAATTCCCCTTCCCTAGGTCAAACATAGGAGTGTTCAACGCCGGCCTTTTTTCTTAGTCACCTTTTTCTTGGCGACTTTTTTCTTGGTCACTTTTTTCTTGGTCACCTTTTTCTTGGCGACTTTTTTCTTAGCGACCTTTTTTTTGGGTTTGGCCTTCTTTTTGGCCGGACCCTTGGTCAAATTCAGAGCGCTGATTTTACCGCGCACCGACGCTAAGGATCTTCTCAGTTCCTTGGCGAGCTTGGAAGCCGGTTTGGTTTTGTATCCAACGCGCAGCGCTTTGATTTCGGTCGCTGTCCAGGCTTTACCCTTGGCCTTTTTGGCTTTGGTTTTCACCTTTGTTTTCGGTTTGGCCTTCTTGGCTTTGGATTTGGCTTTTTTCTTAACCGCCATCATGAGCTCCTTTCAATAGGTACGGTATTAATGGTTTGTTTTAGATATATACTCAATTATTATTTGCATGCAATATGGATTCCTTAAATCATATTCATATATTCGTCGGAAATTCAATCTCATTTTGTATCGTGCATTAAATTCATTCATTGGTAAACCCACCATTTAACCCATTTATATCATTGTTAAAATATTCATGCAATATAAAAATATTATTTTTGAAAAATAATTGAGTCTGATCAACTCACGAAAATCATGATTTTGCGGAATGTATGACCTGCGATTACAAATTATGAGCAGATCAGACCGGACATGGTCGACAAGACAGCATTGATTATTTATTCCCGTTTAGCGCCGCTTTAAGATAGCGGCCGGTGTATGATGCTTTAACTTTGGCCACTTCTTCGGGCGTCCCGGTAGCGATAATGCGCCCGCCCTCATCCCCTCCCTCGGGGCCGATATCAATGATATAGTCAGCCGTTTTTATCACATCAAGATTATGCTCGATCACGACGACCGCGTTACCCCGATTAACCAGCTCGTTCAGCACCGACAGGAGCATCCGAATATCCTCGAAATGCAAGCCGGTGGTCGGTTCATCAAGAATATATAAAGTCGAACCGGTCGCCGTTTTGGATAGTTCTGAGGAGAGCTTGACTCGTTGCGCCTCACCGCCGGAGAGAGTGGTTGCCTGCTGGCCCAGTTTAATATAACCGAGGCCGACATTTTTGACGGTCAGTAATTTACGTTTGATCCTCGGGATATTTTCAAAAAATGTCAGCGCCTCATCAACCGTCATCTCGAGGACATCAGCTATCGATTTGCCCTTATAGGTAACTTCCAGCGTTTCCCGGTTAAAGCGCTTTCCTTTGCATAGTTCGCAGGGGACATATACATCGGGCAGAAAATGCATCTCGATTTTTATAATACCATCTCCCTGGCAAGCCTCACAGCGCCCCCCTTTAACATTAAAGGAAAAACGTCCCGGACGATAACCGCGCATTTTAGCCTCGGACAGTTGAGAAAACAGGTCGCGAATATATGTGAAAACGCCGGTATAAGTGGCCGGGTTGGAGCGAGGTGTGCGACCGATCGGCGACTGGTCAATGTCGACCACCTTATCAATAAATTCCATACCGTCGATTGAATCGTACTCCAGTGGCGCTTTGCGCGAATTGTAAAATTTACGGGCCAGGATACGATACAACGTCTCGTTAATCAGCGTCGATTTACCCGATCCGGAAACCCCGGTTACAGCCGTAAAAACACCCAGCGGGATATTGACTTTTAGATCCTTAAGGTTATTTCCTCGCGCGCCATATAAGGTAAGATATTGTCCGTTCGGCTCACGGCGTTTTTGGGGGACATCTATCTTTTTCCGATAGGCCAGATAGGCGCCGGTGATTGATTTGCGGTTTTTTTTGATCTGGACATGCGTTCCTTCGGCCACGATTTTACCGCCCTCATTGCCCGCCCCGGGGCCAAGGTCGATAATATAATCTGACGACTCTATCGTCTCGCGGTCATGTTCGACAACAATCACCGTATTGCCCAGATCGCGAAGACCCTTTAAAGTCCCCAGCAATCTTTTATTGTCCCGTTGGTGAAGGCCGATTGAGGGTTCATCGAGAATATACATCACTCCGACCAAACGTGAGCCGATTTGCGTCGCCAGTCGAATACGCTGCATCTCACCGCCGGAGAGAGTTGAGGCGGAGCGGCCTAATGTCAAATAATTGAGACCGACATTATCGAGAAACATCAGACGTTCTGTTATCTCTTTGAGAATCTGATGTGCAATTAACTCCTGCCGTTTCGTCAATTTTAAGGTCTCGAAAAACTGCCGCGACTGTTTGACCGACATATCGGTCAGGGAATCGATCGTCTCACGATTAATAACCACATTTAAGGCTTCCGGCCGCAAGCGAGCACCTTTACAGTCGTGACAGGGCGAGATCGACATATACTGCTCGATCCATTGGCGCACGCCGCTCGACTGGGTTTGGCGAAAGCGGCGCTCCATATTGCGGACGACTCCCTCATACTCGCTGGTATACTTGCCCGCACCGCGTCCGTTGGTATGTTCATAATCAAAAGTGATCTTCTGCCGACCCGAGCCATACAGGATGGTATTCTGAATCTTTTCCGGGAGATCTTTAAACGGTGTTGAAAATTTAAAATCATAATATTTGGCAACACCGCGCAGTAAATTACGATACCAGGGCGAGATATCGATCCCCCAGGGATGAATTGCCCCGTCATTTAATGATAAAGATGTGTCAGGAACAACCAGTTCCGGGTCAATTTCCATTTTTTGACCGAGACCGTTACAGGTTTTGCAGGCACCAAACGGCGAATTAAAAGAAAACATACGCGGCGCCAGTTCATCGTAGCTGATATTACAATGGATACAGGCGGCCTGTTCGGAGAAGAGCATATCCTCACCTTTGATATTAATCAGAACGATTCCGCCTGAGGTGCGCAGCGCCGTTTCGACCGAATCGGCAAGACGTCGGGCCGATTTCTTTTTAACAATCAGACGATCGACGACTACTTCAATAGTATGCTTGACATTCTTTTTTAAATTTATTTCGCTGTCGGTCTCGACAATTTCGCCGTTTATCCTCAGCCGGATAAAACCTTCCCGCTTGGCCTGGGCGATGACATCCTTATGCTCCCCTTTACGGCCCTGAATAAGAGGTGCGAGAACCATCATCCGCGAACCCTCTTCAAACGACAGCGCCGAATCGACAATCTGTTCGACGGTCTGCCTGGTGATCGGTCGCCCGCAATTGACGCAATGCTGGGTGCCGATTCGGGCAAAAAGCAGCCGAAGATAATCATATATCTCGGTGGCGGTGCCGACTGTTGAGCGCGGATTTTTGGCCGCACCCTTTTGCTCGATTGAAATCGCCGGCGAAAGCCCCTCGATAAAGTCGACATCCGGTTTTTCCATAAGCCCGAGAAACTGCCGGGCATAGGATGAGAGCGATTCGACATACCGCCGCTGCCCCTCGGCGTAGATAGTATCAAAGGCGAGCGATGATTTGCCCGAGCCGGAAAGACCGGTTATGACGACCAGTTTATTGCGTGGAATACGAACATCGATATTTTTCAGGTTATGTTCGCGGGCGCCTTTGACAAATAT
>CAZJLX010000084.1:0-7970 GCA_964546545.1 uncultured Ignavibacteriaceae bacterium
ATTGAGAATAATAGCTTTTGTGTACGATCCGACATGCTGCGTAATATCTTCCATCTGCGGGTAGAAACGCCCGTCCTCAGGAGTGACAATTACGGGAATACCATACATCATTTTGACAATCTCAGGGTAACTGACCCAGTATGGTGCAATTATAATCACTTCATCCTGCGGATTAATGATGGTCATCAACAGATTGTAAAGCGAATGTTTGGCACCGTTGGAAACAATGACATTTTCCTTGCCGACGATCTTATTATAGTTCTCTTCCGTGTATCGGATAACCGCTTTGATCATCGACGGAATACCCTCGGTCGGAGTATATCTTATATCGGCCGTAGTCAATTTGGCGGCGGCTCCCAGAACGGCATCAATCGGAACCTTGTTTTTTGGCTCCCCGGCGCCAAGATGAATAACCTTTTCACCTTTTTCCCGGAGAAGGCGCGCCTTTTCATTCATCACCAGAGTCGGTGATTCTTTGATTTCTCTGGCCAGGACACTAATACTCATACTTATTACCCTTTCATCAGCATGGCTATGGCGGTCACATCAACGATATCGCCCGCCGAACAGCCGCGAGAAAGATCGTTGGCCGGCAGACGCATACCCTGGACAATCGGCCCGGTAGCGCTGGCCCCGGCCAGTCTCTGAGTCAATTTATAGGCTATATTCCCGGCATCAAGGTCAGGGAATATGAGAACATTCGCATTTCCGCCGACCGGCGAACCGGGCGCTTTGCGTTCGGCGATTTCCGGTACAATAGCAGCGTCTACCTGAAGTTCACCGTCGACCTTCAGATTCGGAAAATCTCTTTTGAGTATCTCCAGAGCTTCCAGCACTTTATCAACATCCGCATGTTTGGCCGAGCCTTTGGTGGAGAAAGAGAGCATTGCGACTTTGGGTTCTTCACCGGTCAGATTTTTATGGGTCTGCGCCGTTGACGCGGCGATCGAGGCGAGCTGTTCGGCTGTCGGATTGGGCACAACCGCACCATCGCCGTACATAAAGACTTTATTAACCTGATCACGATATTTCGGCAGTGTCATCATAAAGGCCCCGGAGACCGTATTGATACCCTCGGCCAAACCGATAACCTGAATTCCGGCCCGGAGAACATCACCGGTGGTATTAATCGATCCGGCAACAGAACCATCAACCAGACCAAGGCGAACCATCATGGCGCCAAAATAAAGAACCTGCTGCATAGTGGTTCTGGCATCCTGCTCACTGATACCTTTTCCCTTACGCAGTTGATAAAACTCCGAGGTGAATTTATCCAGCAGATCGTCTTTGACCGGGTCAATTGCCTGCAGTCGATCAAGATCAAGATTATATTTTTTGGCCAGTTTGCCGATTTCATCCAGATTGCCAAGTAATGTTACTCCGGCAATTTCCTGTTCGACAATGGCTTTGGCGGCTTGAATCACTCGCGGTTCAGTTCCCTCGGGAAGAACCACTTTCCTTTTTTTGGCGCGTGCCTTGTCTTTTATCGTATCAAGAATGTTGACAGCGTCTTTTGTTGCTACTGCCATATCACAGCTCCTTTATTACACCAATGAATATATACGATTAACTTTCATTAAATTCGGGGTTGGAAAGAAAGGCCTCTATAAATAAATCGATGTTGCCATCCATCACCGACTGGACATTGGATGTCTCGACGTCGGTTCTATGGTCTTTTACCATGTTATATGGGTGGAAAACGTAGCTTCTGATCTGACTGCCCCATTCAATTTTCTTTTTTGACTTCTCCAGCTTGTCCCGCTCTTTTTTTTGCTCATCCAGTTGAAGTTGATAGAGCCGGGAACGAAGCATTTTCATTGCTGTCGCTTTGTTTTTAATCTGCGAACGTTCGTTCTGGCACTGAACGACTATATTGGTCGGAAGATGAGTAATTCGTACAGCCGAAGATGTTTTATTAACATGCTGTCCGCCCGCTCCTGAGGCGCGATAAGTATCTATTCTGAGATCATCTTCATCAATCTCGATTTCAATGTTGTCATCCACTTCAGGATAAACATATATCGAAACGAATGAAGTATGTCTTCGACTATTGGCATCGAAAGGAGAGATTCGAACCAGACGATGTACGCCCGATTCGGATTTTAAAAAGCCGTACGCATATTCACCTTCGATCTGCATCGTCGCGGATTTCAGACCGGCCTCATCACCTGACTGATAGTCCAGTAATTTTACGTTAAACTTTTTTAATTCGGACCAGCGATTATACATTCGGAATAACATATCGGCCCAATCCTGCGACTCTGTTCCACCGGCGCCGGGATGAATGGTCAAAATTGCATTACGTGCATCATCCCGACTGGAGAGGAGGGTGGTGAATTCAAGTTTGTCAAACTCGATCGATAACTTATTTAAAGCCTCAATAATTTCACTGACTTCGACCGACTTATTATCACCCTCATCCGCACTTAATGAAAGAAACTCCTCAAGATCAGAAAGTTCAGCAGAAATTGTCTCCACCCGATCAACCCATTTTTTATTTTCTGAGATTTCTTTTAAGACAGTCTGGGCGCTTTGATTATTATCCCAGAAATCGGAAGCGACCGCCTTATTTTCCAATTTGTTAATTATTTCACGACGTCCGTCGAGGTCAAAGAAACCTCGCTAGTTTGGAAAGCCGTGTCTTTAAATCGGTTATCCGATCCATTACATCATCTGCCATAATCGTATCCTCGCCGACATTATATATATCTTTTTTCTTAAAAGTCAAATTATTCTGCCACTTTGTAAAATTATTTTTACCTGATTTAATAGCCAATCTTATTCATTATAAACAATTTAATTGACATCCGGCCAACTGATAATATCTTGACGAAATATATCAAAAATAATGGATATTGTGAAATATATGAAAATTGAGACATTGGTGGTCAGTCCGTTTGAAGTCAATTGTTATCTGGTCTGGGATGAATCCGATAAAATCGGCGTAATTATTGATCCGGGGGATGAGGCTGAGCGAATATTGGAACGGATAAAGGAGTTGGGGGTCAAGCCCGAGGCGATTCTGCTGACACATGGTCACGCCGACCATATTGCTGCGGTGGAACCACTTATGAAGGAACTTAAGCTGAAATTATATATCGGCGAGGGTGATGAGGAAATGTTATCGTCACCTTCAGCCAATGTTTCGGCTCTGATCGGTTTTCAAATCATTTGCCCGGCTGCCGATGTCATTGTGAAAGGGGGCGAAACATTAAAATTCGGTTCCCTGCAATTTTCTGTTTTTCATACGCCGGGCCATTCGAAAGGCGGAATGTGCTATTTTTCGGGAAATTCTCTGTTTTGCGGCGACACGCTTTTTTCCGGTTCCATCGGTCGGACCGACCTGCCGGGCGGCAATTATGAGCAGTTAATCGAGTCGATTCAACAAAATATTTTGTCTCTGCCGGATGATATTATCTGCTATCCCGGACACATGGAGGCGACAACCGTAGGGCGGGAACGAAGCAGCAATCCATTTTTAACCGGCCATCGATTTGTTTAGAAAGGATATTAGTCATGCGCGAAGGAATATCGTTGGCAGATTATCATGTTCATCCGGATTTTTCTTTTGACGCTGAAGGTTCAATTGCCGAATTTTGTATCGCTGCGGAGAAAAAGGGCCTGATGGAGATCTGTTTTACCTCTCATTTTGACACAAATCCAATTTTGTCAGACAGGGCGCGTTCAATAAAAGTCAATGGTGACTATCTTCCGCACACCGTGGAAAATTTTAAAATCTATGTCGATGCGGTCTTAAAGGCGGCCGAGGAGTACTATCCGCCGCTGGTCAGGCTTGGTGTCGAAGCCGGTTATTATCCGGGGTGTGAGAAAAATTTGGAACGACTCTTTGATTCATATCCGTTCTATTATCGGCTCGGCGCCGTTCATGAAGTCGATAATATTGAAATATGTTATGGTTCTCGGATGGAGGAACACAGCAAAAAAATAAAACTTGAGGATCTGGCCGATCGCTATTTCGCGCTGGTAACTCAGGCGGTTGAAACCGGTCTTTTCGATGCCATAGCGCATCTTGATATGTACAAAAAATATGGCTTGAAATATTACGGCGACAAGGTGCTGAAAATTCATCGCGGACGGATAGAGCCGTTGTTTGAGGCGATGGTCAGCCATGAGGTCGGCCTTGAGATAAACAGTTCGGCAATTCGAAAAGGTCACAGCGAATATTATCCGACGATGGAAATAGTCAATATGGCGCGCAGCGCCGGGGTCAGAATTCTGGCGATCGGCTCCGACGCCCATCGGCCGGAAGAAGTCGGTTATGATTTTGAAGCGGCGTCGGCGTTGGCCTGGGAGCTGTATCCTTATTGTGACGAATAATTTTTGATGCCGCAAAAAAATATCAAGTTAAAAAGAGAATTTTTTATCCGCCCGACTCTGGAAGTGGCCCCTGATTTAATCGGCAAATATCTGGTTTATAATTATCGAAGGCGAATTCTTTCGGCGCGGATAGTTGAGGTGGAGGCGTATATCGGAAGGGATGATCCGGCCTGTCATGCCGCGGTCGGCAAAACCAAACGCAATGAAGTAATGTTTGGTCCCGGCGGATTCGGTTATATATACTTTATTTACGGGATGTATTATTGTCTGAATGTTGTTACCGAAACCGAAGATTTTCCAGCCGCCGTTCTTATTCGGGCCGCCGAACCTGTCGACGGAGTCGAGCTTATGCAAAAAAGATATAAAAAGTCTAAAGGCAATCTTCTGACCGACGGACCGGGAAAACTGTGCAAAGCTTTTAATCTGACGTTAAAAGACAATGGACTTGATTTGCTCGGAGAGAGATTGTATCTTGAAGATCGCGGATATGAGCCGCCGGAAATTGAGATATCGGAGAGAATAGGAATAAAAAAAGGTGTGAATAGAAAATGGCGTTTTTTTGAGAACAATTCGCCTTTTGTATCAATTAGAAAATATAAGAAGATGAAATAAGGGATATGATCTATGGCCAAGTCAACATCAAAACCAAAATCAATTAAGTCGATTACGATTTCGGTCTCGACGTTTGAGAATGTCATGAAGCAGTTTAATCAGGCTGCGGCCAAACTGAAAATCGACAAAAATTTACTCGAATTTATCAAGTATCCGCGCAAGAGCACGATTGTCAAACTCCCGGTAAAAATGGATGATGGCAGTTATCAGATGTTTACCGGCTTTCGCGTGCAGCATAACACGGTCCGCGGACCGGCAAAGGGCGGAATCCGATATCACCCAAATGTTGATCTTGATGAAGTGCAGGCGCTGGCCGCATGGATGACATGGAAATGCGCGGTGGTTAATATACCTTTTGGCGGCGGCAAAGGGGGCATTATTTGTGATCCCTCCAAAATGTCGATCGGTGAACTGGAACGGCTGACCCGCCGATATACGTCGACCTTGATCGACACTTTCGGACCCGAAAAGGACGTCCCGGCCCCAGATGTAAACACCAATGCCAATACGATGGCCTGGATAATGGATACTTTTTCGATGCATTCCCAGCATACCGTAACCTCGGTGGTAACCGGTAAACCGGTAGTCCTGGGCGGTTCCGAGGGACGCCGTGAGGCGACTGGCGCCGGGGTAGTAATAACTGTCCGCGAGGCGTTAAAACATTTAAAAATAAAGCCGACCGAGGCCACGGCGGCGGTGCAGGGTTTTGGCAATGTCGGTTCGGTGGCGGCTGATTTTCTTCAAAGGCTCGGTGTCAGGGTTACTCATGTCTGCGATGTTTTCGGCGGCCTGTATAACCCTAAAGGTATTGATATAAAGGCCTTAATCAAGTATGTCGCGAAACATAAAAAGGTTGTCGGATTTAAGGGCGCCGAACCGTTCGATTTATCAAAAATACTATATACCAGGGTCGATATTCTTGTCCCGGCCGCGCTGGAAAATCAGATCACCGAAAAAAATGCCTCAAAAGTGAAGGCTCGGATTATCGCCGAGGGGGCCAATGGCCCGGTGACGCCTGAAGCTGATGCAATTCTGGTTAAAAACAATGTCTTTGTCATTCCCGATATTCTTTGTAACGCCGGCGGTGTGACCGTATCATATTTTGAATGGGTTCAGGATCGGATGGGATTTTTCTGGACCGAAGAGGAAGTTAATCAGAGGTTGGAGCAGTTTATGACCAGAGCCTTTAATGATGTGCTTAAGGTGGCGCTGAAAAACAATGTGCATCTTCGGATTGCCGCTTTTATGGTGGCCATCCAGAGGGTTGTTGATGTGGTTATGCTACGGGGTATATACGCCTGATGAAAAGCAGAATTTATGTTTGATGCGGATTTTTTAAGACGGGCGCTTATTGCCGCCCCGGCCATATTTTTCTCGCTGACGGTGCATGAGTTTTTTCATGCCTATACCGCTTATCGATTTGGTGATTCAACCGCCCGGGATGCGGGCCGGTTGACGCTTAATCCTCTGGCGCATCTCGATTTTATGGGTACGATTATGATGTTTTTGTCCGGCTTCCGGTTTGGTTGGGCCAAGCCAGTACCGATCAATCCGTATAATTTGCGAAATCCGAGAGTCGCTGATTTTTGGATATCGGCCGCCGGGCCATTATCGAATTTCGGCCTGGCTTTTGTATTTGGTATGCTCTTTCGGATGGCTTATGCCGGTGCTCTGCCGGTTCCATCAGTCGTCTCGCAGTTTTTTCTGGTGGCGGTGATGATTAATGTCTCGCTTGGTTTTTTTAATCTGATTCCACTGTTTCCGCTTGACGGCTCGCATATTCTTTCATCAATTTTACCCCCGCAATACGAAGCGCGTTTGGCGCAGATACAGCGCTTCGGCCCCTTTATTTTAATGTTCTTAATAATTGTCGGCGGCTTCTGGATAATATTGGGACCGTTTATCAGTTTTTTTGTTTATCTTTTTGCGGGCGTTCGTCTCTTTTGAAAATAAAATATGATAATCTGCGGTTTATAATAATTTTACTACTGGGTCTGTTTATTTTTGAAGGTTGCACGCTCGCTAACCGTAAAAAAGCATACAGACAAATAGTCACCGAGGAAGTAGTCTATGAGGCAGGTCGGGGGGACGCTTATTTATTCGACGTAAAAATTTACCGTGACGGAAGAAAAAACTCGGTCCGGCTTGATATTTATCGTACCGCCGATATGATGGCTCTGTTTGCGCGGGGATATCTTGGCAAAGGAGTCCTAAAAGGACTAATCACGAAAGATTCGATTTTAATCTACTTTCCGACTGAAAATGAATATTTTTCCGGAAAAGTATCCGAACTGATCGGTGAAAAATGCGCAGATGGATTACCTTTTGAAAAATTGATTAACCGGCTCTTTCAAAAATTGCCGGTCGAACTGGAAGATAAGTTTCCACAGTTTTATATAAATGTCATAAGCGAAAAGGGTAAAACCAGGGAATATCGTCTGATCTCAGAAGAGTGCCCGGAAAATATCGAGCTTGGTTACGATTATAAGAATAGCCGGTTTATCTTAAACAAAATAGATTACTCAAATTCCGATGAAACATTTCGTTTCAGCGCCAATCGCCGTAAGGTCAAAACAAATATTAATATCCCGGCCGAAAAATTAGAGTTAAAAATCCCGGCATCAGCGATTAGAATATCTCCGTAGGAATTCCCGCCTGCGGTTGACTTTTAATAAAAAGAAAGATAATTTTATAAGTTTAGCGGAATTCGGTTGTTGTTGCTTCCGACGAGAATATCAACCGGGTTGGAAAGAATATTGAATATGGGTTTGGTTCGCAGAACATTTGGATATCTCAGACCTTACTGGGGTAATGTTGTTATCTCCTCGATGGCGGCGGCTCTGCATGCCATCGCGGCGGGGTTGCTGGTCTGGATGGCCGGACCGTTGCTTATGAATCTGTTTCAGGTTGAGACGTCGCCGGTTGATTTAAATAACCAGGTAGTCAATGAACGCAAAATAGAAAATGAGAAGTCAACTCAAGTTGATGAAAAATCGGTCGCAGAACGGCTTCAAAGTGAA
>CAZJLX010000084.1:7980-8548 GCA_964546545.1 uncultured Ignavibacteriaceae bacterium
GAACTTGATTTTTTGGCGCGGACCAAAAATAATATCAAAGATAAAATCAACGAGTTTGTAGCCGCCGACAGCCGCCGCGGCACGCTGGTCAATTTCTGTAAACTGATTATTATAATCGCCCTCGCCTCCAATCTTTTTGTGTACCTTCAGGGTTTTTTTATAGCTTATGTTCAACAATCGATTATCAGGGATTTTCGAAATAATCTTTTTGAAAAATACCAACAGCTCTCGCTTAGCTTTTTCCACCGCCAGCGTACCGGCCAGCTTATTTCCCGGGTTACCAACGATGTTGTGGTTTTGAATGAAACGGTTGATCTTGGTTTTAATCGTCTTGTGGTTGATTCCTTTACGGTTTTGATTCTGACGTCATTTCTATTTCTCCTGTCGTGGAAACTGACTTTATTGGCCGCTTTGGTGCTCCCGATAGTTTTTGGTTTCATTTACTGGATGGGTAAAAAGTTGAGGCGCTATTCGAGGCGGTCACAGGAAAAAATGGCCGATGTCAATTCGGTGCTGGAAGAGACGGTGGCGAATATCAGGATTGTCAAAGCTTATGCTATGGAAAAAT
>CAZJLX010000085.1:0-2176 GCA_964546545.1 uncultured Ignavibacteriaceae bacterium
ATATTTCACCTGACTTTTTAAGCTGGCCTTTTTATATTACAACAATATGGATATTAATTTTGAATGGTTCAAACAGTTTACCATGCCGGCCGCAACTATATTGGCGTCAATCGTAATCGGTCTGATTCTCCAGCGACTGGTCAGTACCCGCCTGGTTAAAGTGGCGCTGAAATCCAAATGGCGCGGCGATGATATAATTATTCGAGGACTTAAAGGAAAATTCGTCCTCTGGGCGGTCATAATCGGCTTATATTCGGCTCTGCCAATGCTTCACCTTGAGGCTCAATATTCTGATTTAACACGGAAAATCCTTTTAATACTGGTCATCGGTTCAATCACCCTGGCGGTTTCATCGATTGCCAGCGGATTTATGCGAACCTATACCTCCGATTTGAAGGGCCGTGTTTTTTCAACCACCATGTTCACGATTATGGTAAGGCTGTTTATTATAGCCACCGGTGTTTTGATAATTCTCCAGGCACTGCATATATCAATAACGCCGATGTTAACCGCGCTCGGCGTCGGTGGTCTGGCGGTGGCCCTCGCTCTTCAGGATACGCTCTCCAATCTTTTCGCCGGTTTTCATATAATAATGACCCGTAAAGTCCGGATCGGTGATTGGATTCAGCTATCCACCGGTGAGGTTGGCCAGGTCATTGATATTACCTGGCGCGATACGACTATTAAACAGCGACGGAATAATATTATTATTATCCCTAACTCGACTCTGGCTTCATCGATAACGACTAATTTCAACTTGCCCAAACGGGAACTGGCCATCCGCGTTAATATCGGCGTTTCCTATGGCAGTGATCTCGAACATGTCGAACGGGTCGCGGTCGAGGTCGGCGAAGAGGTTATGAAAACGGTCGATGGCGCCGTCCCGACTCATAAACCTTTTGTAAGATATGAGTCCTTCGGTGATTCATCGATAGATTTTTATGTAAACCTGAGAATGAAGTCCTATGATAAGCAGTTTCGTATCGTGCATGAATACATAAAACGGATACACAAACGATTTAATGAAGAAGGTATCGTCATACCTTTCCCGATCCGCACCCTCGACATCCCCGGCAATGTCACTATCGAGAAAAAGGATTAATGATAGATGAAAAAGATAATTATATTATTGATACTTTTTACCATTTTTGGCTGCAGCAAACCCACTGATCCATTCGAGGAATCCGGCGTTTATTTGATTGGGACAGCCAATTCGTATTGTGCCATGGCCCTCAAAAAAGTCGGTCATTATCTTTTTCTTGCTGATACCGATGGGGGATTAAAGATATTTGATGTTTCCGATCCCAAAGAGCCTGAAATTATCGGTCAGGAATACTATGTCGATAACGCCAACGGCATTTTTATTCAGGATAATTATGCTTATATCAGTACGCATACGACGATGATGTCGATTGTTGATATTTCCGATTATAGAAATCCGGTCGAAATTGCCAATATGTACGATACGTACTATAATACCAATGATATTGCCATGAATGTTGTCGTCTCGGGTAATTATGCCTATCTGGCCGTCGATACTGCCGGGCTGATGGTTGTTGATATCTCTTCACCAAGCCGACCACGAATTGCCTCTCGTTGCAATACCATAGGTTCAGCGTACAGCCTTGATCTGGTTGACACATTGGTATACATCGCCGATCATTATGGTGGTCTGGCGATCATAAATGTATCGGATCCGCTTAATCCCCGGTTAATCAGGCAATTTGATATGCCGCACTGGTCACTGGATGTGCAAATTGTCGGTGATCTTGCTTATGTTGCCGATGACAGCAGCGGTCTTCAAGTGGTTGATGTTTCCGACCCGCTCAACCCTGTTTTACTTGGCGGCTATGACACACCTCATAATGCTTACAGTGTGTATGTAAGAGGAAATTATGCCTATGTGGCTGATGTGCGCGGAGGTGTGATAATCATTAATGTTTCGAATCCTGCGCATATGACTGGGTTTAAATATGATGTTGCTTACTGGACTTGGGATGTTATCACCGATGGCAATTATATGTATATCGCTGATGATTGCAACGGTATTCAGATTGCCAAATATGTGCCCTAGCTATTATTAAATATCAATTTGAAAGGTTACCAGCTCCAGTCGAATTCCAGACCAACTGTATATCCCAGGGTAGTATCAATTGTCTCAAAATCAACGCCATAG
>CAZJLX010000085.1:2186-8540 GCA_964546545.1 uncultured Ignavibacteriaceae bacterium
AATTAGCCAGAAATATCCTCCCACAAACGGCCTTATCAGTTTGTTCTCATCGACTTTTATATTCAGACCGAATTCATATCCGGTTTTTTCCATACCGCCGCCACCGAGAGTGGCGATAATATCGCCAACTACCGCGAAAGTATAGTATTTCGCGTTTTTCTTCATACGGATCCGGACCGCCAACCCATAGCTGGTCTCTTCCATTAAGAATATCTTGTCAATCCAGCCGGTATGGTAATAGCCTTTTTGAGTTTCATATCCTGAAAATGTCATTTTCCCCATACCTATGGCATATATTGATTCCCAGTTACCGCGGAGACGTTTTTCCGCTTCAGTCATTTTCTTTTGCATTTCCTTTTCAATATCATAACCAATAAGAAACATTTCGTATTTACAGCCTTTATTCAGGTTTTTCTGAACGCTAATCTGACGGCCGTTTTTATCATAATAGGTCGTCCATTCGTCGGTATTGTCCGGAATCCCGTTTTCCTGCTGGATATTTGATATCGAATAAATAAATAGCGACCATATTCCAAAAGGTAATCCGGTGATCGCCGATAGGGCGTATAAATTTGTTTCATAATCGGCCATACCAAGCTCAAGAGGGAATAAGGATCGCTTTGAATAGCTGTCAAACTCGATATGCTGGTACCAGCTCGGTCCCCACATCAGGCTGAATCCCCCGGTCGAACTTTGACTGATAATATCTTCAGGATATGAATCAAGCGTCGAGACTTCGCCGGAATAATAAACATGACCGATTGTTTTTCCGGCATAAGCCGACGAATATATCAATAAAATAAAAATAATCACAAGAAAGAGAATTGATGTTTTCTTCACGATGTCGTTATCCCAGCCTTCTCTCTGCTGTTAATAAAAATATTGGGGATGAATATAGCTATCTAAGGCTATCCGGGCAAATGATTTATTGTTAATGTATTGAATGAATTGATCAGCTAATTGTCTATTGGTTTGTCGTAATATTTTTTATAAAATCTTTGACCTGCGATGAATTTTTTAAAATTATAATTTCTTTCTCATTTTTATATTTTTCGATCATCGCCAAAGTCAATGGACGCTGTTTTTTGGGGAATTGGATTACAAACTTAATAAATTCAAAATCGAATCTTTCCGGGCAACCCTCGGCGGCATCTGACCGGACTTTATTATAGCCGGTTAGCACCCGTTTAAAAATTCGCCAGAGGCAAACCGATCGTTTAAAATCCAGGTGAATAATCGTATCCGCATGGGGAAACCTGATATCCATTGTCCCGAAATAATTACCGTCAATTATCCAGTTTTCTTTTAATACCAGTTCTTTGATCTTTTCACGCCATTCCCGCTCTTCGCTTTCAATCCAGCCCGGTTTCCAGTAATATTTATCCAGATGATAAACCGGCAGATTCAGTATTTCACCCAACTGGACAGATAAAGTCGATTTACCCGCCCCCGGTATGCCGACTACCAGTATCTTTTTTATTAAAGAATCCACAGCTTGTGTCAATATAACCGGGGTGTAGCAGACATCCAATGAATAATTTGTTTTTCATTCAACTCTCCATAAATGGCGCTTGCCTTTAGTGGTATTGAGGCGGAATCCGACATTTTATAACATATATTTTCCTTTTTCGCTGTTTTTTAATTAAGACAGTTTGTTTATATTATATGAATGGCGCATACCCATACACATAATTACCACAGTTCGCGCGGGCGGCTTTTTGGTACTATTCTGCTTAACATCGCTATCACCGTCGCCGAATTTATAGGCGGGATTTTGACCGGATATTTGGCACTTGTCGCCGATGCCGTCCATAATCTTTCCGATGTCGCCGCCTTGATTCTGGCCTATCTGGGTGAAATCGGCGCCCGGAAACCGGCCACCAAAACATCGACCTATGGCTTTTTACGACTGGAGGTGATGACTGCTTTTACATCAGCTGTCGCGTTAGTTGTTATAGCCGTCTATATATTTTATGAAGCATATTTGCGTTTTATCGAGCCGACTCAGATTAAAAATCTCTCGCTGCTTCTAATCGTCGCCATTATCGGATTAGTCGGCAATATCCTGTCGGTAATCTTGCTGCATCCCTCAAAAGGCAGAAGTCTGAATATTAAAACCGCCTTTTTACATATGCTGTTTGATGCTCTTTCATCCGCCGCGGTCATTGTCGGCGCTCTGGTTATATTAAAAAGCGGCTGGGTTTTCATCGATCCGATATTATCGATTATTATCGGGTTGATGATTCTCTGGTCGTCAATAGGCGTCCTGAAAGAGGCGACTTTGATTTTTCTTGAAGCCGCGCCGGCCGAAATAGATTACGATAAAGTTGAAGCGGAAATACTGAATCAACCGCTGATTTATGCCGTCCATGATTTGCATATCTGGTCGCTATCATCAACCGAACGTGCTCTCTCATGTCATATATGTATTGATATCGCCGATTATGAAAAAGCACCGGAGATAATTTACGAAATTAGTCGTATGTTAAAAGATAAATTCAATATCGGTCATGCCACTATCCAGCCGGAGCGTGAGAACTGTGCCAATGCCGATTTGCTTAATCATCTGCGTCGGAAAAAGTCATGAGCGCCAAAGACAAAGTCGGCAGTGTTATCCGAACCAATATAATTGATCTTGCTTACGACGGACAATCTGTCGGCGAGTTGGATGGCAAAATCATTTTCTTAAACGGCGGTCTGCCCGGCGAACAGGTCGAAGCTGTAATTACCCGGCGTAAGTCACGCTATTTGATCGGGCGTGTTAAAAATATTATCAGTCGTTGCGATGACAGAATACAACCGTCATGCGCTCATTTTGAAATCTGCGGCGGGTGTACCTGGCAGGACCTTGATTATGATAAGCAGATATATTATAAAAGAAAACAGATTATCGATTCACTGGCCCATATCGGAAAAATTGATAATGTCGATGTTGCCGAAACAATCGCCTCGGTTGACCGGTTTTATTATCGAAATAAGATGGAATTTTCTTTTAATCGAACCGATGAAGAGAATTTCAATCTCGGGTTGCATCATCGGGGGCGTTATGATGCGATCTTTGATATAGTCGATTGTCGACTGCAATCAGAAAAATCAAACGAAATTGTCAAATATGTCCGGGATTATGTTAAAAAACATAATCTATCGGTCGGAAATGTCTCGGAGCACGAGGGATTGTTGCGGTTTCTTGTGATACGTGAAGGCAAAAACAGCGGACAGATAATGCTTAATATTGTCACCCGTAATGATATAAATTCGGACATTGGACCGCTTGCCTCCGATATTGTCGCTAAATTTCCGGAAATCAGTACTATCGTTCAGAATATCAACGAGAAAAAATCGAATATCGCTTATGGAGAAAGCGAAATTATTCTTTTTGGTCCGGGGTATATCGAGGAAAAAATTTTGGATAAGATATTCCGTATCTATGCCAACTCCTTTTTCCAGACTAACAGCCGTCAGGCTGAGATTTTATATCAACAGATATTCTATTTTTTACAACCCCAAAAAAGTGATAAATTGCTTGATTTGTATTGTGGAACCGGAACAATCGGGATATGTGCCGCCAACCAGGTGAACGATGTGCTTGGAATCGATTCGGAAGAGGCCGCCATTACGGCGGCGTGGGAAAACGCGCGGGTCAATAAAATCGCTAATATTAGATTTATAACCGGTCAGATGCGGGAAATGTTGAGAATGCGGCCGGAGGATTTCGCCGATTACAACTGCGCCGTGCTTGATCCGCCCCGCGCCGGAATTCATCCCAAAGCATTAAAACAAATTATTGCGTTAGACCTTGAAAAAATTGTATATGTATCCTGTAATCCGACAACTTTTGCTCGCGATGCGGCGTCTATAAAAGAGGCTGGATATGAAATAAATCATGTCGTCCCGGTTGATATGTTTCCGCATACAATGCATATTGAGCTTGTCGGCGGCTTTTACAGGTCGATATGATAACGATTGGAGGCGTTTTGAGAAGAATAGCTGTTTTTATTGCGTTATTATCACTAATGGCGACGGTTTCAATGGCGCAGAGTAAACTGGAAAAGAATTTTACGGAAATTTCGCAGGAGATACTTCAGAATCTGCAGTCCTTTTTTCCGATCTCAGCTACCGAACGGGGAATACATGACTATGATTATAAGTATACCGATTATTCCAAAAACTCGATAAATAGTGAAATAAAAAAACTGACCAAATTCGAAACGAGATTATATAAGTACAACAAAAGTGTCCTTTCTTCGGAAAGCCGCATCAATCTTAAGCTGTTAAAAAGTGATGTCGATATTGCTCTGCAGGATCTTAAGGGAATAAAATGGCACAAGAAAAATCCGTATCTTTATGTTAACGAGGCTATCAATGGCATTTATTTGATAATGGCATCCGATTATGCCCCAATGTCAACCCGGGTACAGAATATTATTGCCCGGTTAAAAACCGCTCCTGACCTTTTCCGTCAGGCACGAAGTAATCTTCAAAATCCGCCACCCGTATTTATTGAGATGGCACAAGAGATGATCCCGACCGGGATTGATTTTTTCCGATCGGTGGAAACCGAACTGGCCGGGAAATTCCCCGAATTGGCCCAAGAGATTCATTCATCCGCCGGACAGGCAATTGTCGCGCTTCAGGAGTATAGCGAATTTTTGGGCAATATCGTACCCGGTCCCGAAAACTCATTTGCTATCGGAGTCGAGGATTTTAATTACAAGCTTTTACATCAATATTTTCTCGATTATGATGCTGATTCGCTGTTGAAAATCGGTGAAAAACTGTTCGATGAAACCAAACGGGAATATGAAAACTATCTGGCGCAACTGGATGTCGAACCGTTGAACAATGATTCGGTTTATGTTATCGATTGTATATCCAAAGAGGATGTTCTCGATTATTATCGCTGGGAAGTGGAGCAGACGAAGCTGTTTATGAAAGAGCATGATATTGCGACAATTCCGGACGATTTCGGCGAATGTAAAGTCGTCGAGACGCCACCTTTTTTAACAAATGTTATCAGCTCTATCGCCTATCAGCCGCCCGGAACGTTCAGTCCGGTTCAGACCGGTATGTTTTACGTCCGCCCGCTGCCGGCCAATATGGATGAGCAGCAGCGCGAGGCGCGTTACCGATATATTCAGCGCCGGGGCTTTAAAGGTTCGGTGGTGCATGAGGCTTATCCGGGGCATCATTTCCAGTTTGTCAATGCCGCACGAATAAACGACCCGGTTCGCAAATGGCACGAAAATGCCTGTTTTTATGAGGGCTGGGCGCTGTATTGCGAAGAGATGATGTACGATCAGGGATTTTATGGAGCCGATAAACGACGCTATTTGAATATTCTGCGAGGCGTCCTGTTCCGTGCCGCGCGAATTATTGTCGATGTCAAACTTCATACCGGGCAGATGTCAATCGATGAAGCGGTCGAATGGATGGCCAATGCGCTGGATCGTGATATATCATGGATTCGGGTTGAAGTCAAACGTTATGCGATGACCCCGACTATTCAGATGGCCTACCTGATCGGCAAATTGCAGATACTTCAGATGCGCGATGATCTGAAAGCCCGCGAAGGAGAGAATTTTACATTAAAAAGCTTCCATGATCGATTAATGACCGCCGGTTCTCAGCCGCCGCCGATAGTCCGCGAAATTTTAGGTCTCGATTGAGATTTAAGATTCGGAATAAGCGGCAGCGGTGGGCGATTCTATTTTTGATATTCAAATCCAGACATTGTTATCCGCGGTCATATCAGCACCGGCACTGCCGGTGTTAATTGTCCCCTCGGGTTCAACGAGTAAAATTTTGCATTCTTTTTTGGCGTATGGTTTATGTTCCACACTTTTTGGTACGACAAACATTTCGCCTGCTTTCAACTTGACTTTGCCGTCACGGAATTCGATAAACATCTCTCCCTCAAGAACGATAAAAACCTCGTCGGTATTGTCATGGCTGTGCCAGACAAAATCACCTTTAAATTTAACCAGTTTAAATTGATAATCATTCATTTGGGCAATTATTTTCGGCGCCCAGTGGTCAGTAAATTTGGCGAATTTCTCTTTTAGATTGATTGGTTTGTAATTCATACGGTCCCTTACTTAATTAAATAAGTATATAAGAAATTCTATACTCCGGGAGAATATCAAACTGCCGGGCGCGACGCCAAGTCTAAAATATATGACTATTATCGCCTGATATTATATCTCCTTTGCGATTACAGCAAAATGGGTTTGTTTCGCACGGGCAGGGAGCCTGTTTTTGCCCTTCGCGTCCTTTAATTTTTGTAAAATGTTACCGGCCAGATGATTACACCAAAATGGGTTTGTTTCGCACCGGCAGTGGCCGGTTTTTGCGCTT
>CAZJLX010000086.1:0-8479 GCA_964546545.1 uncultured Ignavibacteriaceae bacterium
CGCCGACCGCCGTAACATAAATCGCCGGTTGATCGACCACCGGACAGGCATACTCACAGGCTCCGCAGCCGGTGCATAAATTCGGATCGATATATGGCCGCTTGACTTTAATCTCATTACCCAGACGATCCGTTACGATTTCGTCTATCAAATATATGGATTTGGGCGAGGTCGGGCACCATTCCTCGCAGACAATACAGGGTTTGGCCATCGCCCACGGCAGACAGCGGCCACGATCAAAAAAGGCGGTTCCGATCCGGATAGGCGGTGTCGATTCATCACCGATTTTTTGCGTGAGAGTCAGCTCCTCGATCGCTCCGGTCGGGCAGACCTGACCGCACAATGTACAGGTTGGTTCGCAGTAACCGATTTTGGGAATAAGAATCGGCGACCAGATACCCTCCAGCCCCGACTCCATCAGCGTCGGATGCAGGGCATTATTGGGGCAGACCCGCATACATTGTCCGCAGCGGATACATCTTTGCAGAAATCCGGATTCGGCCAATGAACCGGGCGGGCGAATCAGACGGGAATTGGCATTGACCTCGAAAGCATCGCCGGAACGAAATAGTGGCGCGGCGGCCAGACCGCCGATTATCGAAGCGGTCACTTTGCGGCGACTGATATCGACTTTTTGTGTCATGGCCGGATTGGTTTTGGTTGTCCCTTGCCTCGGAAAGAATTTGAATTTAAGTGAATCGGTCGGGCAGGAGGCCTGACAATTCAGGCAGAGGTGACACTCACTCTGACGCCAGCGCGAGCCGATATCCGGATTATCCGCGCCCTGACAGTGCATCAGACAAAGATGGCAATGATCGCATGTGGCTTCGTTTTTTTCCAGTCCAAATATTGCGAAGCGGGAAAAAATACCGAGCATCGCCCCCAGCGGGCATATTGCCCGGCACCAGAAGCGGGTGAATATCCGGTTTAAGATTAAAATTATTATAAAAAAGATGCCGATTGACAGAATCGTATGAAAAAAGGCCTGCCGGAAAGGCAGGAATATCGAACCCAAAAAATCATAAACAACCTGCGCCTGAACCGAGAGAATCGGGATTTCGAAAGATTTTACCCAATCCAATGAACCTTTGGCGGCCGTGTGCAAAACCGGCAAAATGAATGTCCCGACCGATCTCGCCATCAGCGGCAGCGGGTCGAGAAGGCCGAGCTGGAGCGTTCCGGTTAAAGCGGCGGCGATAAAAAAGAAGAAGATATAATATTTGATACGCTGGTATTTTTTGTACCGGTTAGACTCGATTTTACCTTTACCCTTGCGTCTCAGCCGTTCCGATTTAATCTCCGAAATCCAATGATTAAGCGTTCCCAGAGGACAGACCCAGCCGCAGAAAAACCGCCCTAAAAATATAGTCGGGATTAAAATCATAAGTGACCATAGTAGTCCCTTGTAGATTGTACCGTCGGCCAATAAAATCCCCAGAGCGGTCAGGGGATCGAATTCCAGGGCGAGCGAAACCGGATAAGGCAGTAAAATCTCATTCGGATTTTGCGGATCGAGACTAACTTCAAAGTTGGTTTTTAAAATCAGCCAGAAAAAAATCAGGAAAAAGAGAACTTGCGAGAGACGCCTGAGATTTCTAACCGTTTTGATATTCATCAGACAATTTCTTTATAGCCGACCGAGCGATAATCTACCGTGCCCAATCCCGATTTCTCAGCTAATTTAATATGCCTGACATTCTCACCTGACAGACCGAGAAACTGACAGGCGCGCGAATCGGCCGCCACCTGATCAATGGCGCAGATAACGCTGTCTTCATGATTGACATCGGCCAGAGAACCACCCTGTGGACCCCCGCGCATCAGAACCCGCGTGCAATCAACGACTGTTAATGTCGGTCGGCAAAATGCGGCCAGATCAACGATCGCCTGGTCTATCTGTTGATGCAGTTGATTGCGTCGACCGCCCAGAATACCATACAGGTTTTTCATGGCAATTGTGCATGATGACAGAGAATGTTGTTTGGCAATCGGCATATTAATCAGTCGATCGGTTTCGACAAAGTATTTCAAAACCGGCCAGGTGGTCAGAAGTTTACCCTTCAGATCGGTGGTGATATAATCCTGTTCCTCCGGAAGAATAACTTTACCGCCCGCTTTTTCGGCCGCTTCGCGAATCCCGGAGCGCAAAAAAGTCCGCCGGGCATCATTACAGGGTATATCAGTGACAATCACTTCGGCCGCCCCGGTCGCCAGACATAATCGAACCATCTCACCTACTAAAAGTGGATTCGTATTGGCCGCCTGCTCCGGGGTTCTGTCCCAGCCGATATTCGGTTTGATTGTTACCCGCTCACCAGGTTTGACAAAGCGTTTGATACCGCCGATGGCATCAAGCGACCTGTTCAAAGCATTAATATGATTTTCATCGCGGGACAGGACTATTCCCGGAAAGACAACATCGGGCGGCACCTCAAATTGCCGCGCCAGGGCAAAGTCGGTGGCAACACTTCCGGTTTCACGATTATGAAAAAGAAGACCGGTCCCGGCGGTTAACGCCGCCAGGCCAATCGCTTTGCCGGATTTAATTATAAAATCCCGTCGTTTCATAACTGACCAATCCAGATATATATTATCTCAAAGAATATACAGAATCAGTATAATCGATGCAAGCCAAAGCAGGACATCCACAAGAAGCGGCCAATCGGTCAGAAGCAAACGAGTCGGCGATCCGCCTTTGGCCTCCTTATGAACCAGATACAAATAGCGAAAAATACCGTAAATGACAAAAGGAATGGTCACGAAAAGATATGAGGTGCCCAGTTTGGCGCCAACTTCAGGAGACAACGTGTAAAAAAAGTAAGTTACCACCGTTGAGGCCGTAACAACTCCGATTAATTGATCGAGCAGGTAGGGAGAATATTTGTTCAGAATTTCGCGATGCGAGGATGCCTCTTTTTCCAGCGACATCAATTCATGCCGCCGTTTGCCAAGCCCGAGGAAAAGCGCCAGAACAAAAGTGGCAATCAACAGCCAGTTTGAAAATTCTACATTTACGGCAACAGCGCCACCGAGTGCTCTTAACACAAAACCGGCCGCAATCGCCATGACATCGATAATAACAATATTTTTTAACAGATTGGTATAGAAGATATTCAGAATCAGATAAGAGGCGGCGACAATCAGGAAATTTATATTAACGAAATAAGCCAAAGCCAGGCCGGCAATGGCCAGGAGGGTACCGAGAAGCGCCGAAAAAGAAATTGAGATCGATCCGGCCGCGATCGGTCGATGTTTTTTCAAAGGGTGTACCCGATCACGTTCCCTGTCGGCGATATCGTTTAAAATATAAACCGCCGATGACAACAAACAGAAGGCGATCAGCGCTTCCAGAGCAATGTATATCTGTGATGTATCTGTCGCTTCGCCGGCAAAAATAAGACCTGCCAGCACGACACCATTTTTAATCCATTGCCAGGGACGGACAAGTTTAAGTAAATCTTTTAACATTAAGATAAATGGTAGTCAGAAGCTCGGCTAAATTCAAGCAAAAATTAATCTTAAAATGGCAGAGCCTTTTTGACAAACGGATAAAAATCGCGGACGAATTTAACCGCTGTTTCTGTCGCCAGATTGACATCATTGTTTTCGACATTGACTGTCAATCGTATAATTGCGGCATCGGTCGGGTTAAAAAGCAGGGCGTTTCGAATCAGATCAAATTTGAGGCCGTACTCGCTGCGAATATCCCCGCCCCGTGTCTCAAACCAGTATAACATGACCGAGCGGAAGTTACGAAAAGAAATCACCAGTCGGTTGACAATCAGCGGTTCTTCGTCGAGACCGGTTATCTGAAAAGGTTCAATCTGTTCAATCCGCCAGCCGCCGCCCGGAAGGCAATTTTTGGGGGAGTGAATCTGTTCACCATATTTTTGTGAATTGAAATAAGCAACGAATAGTTGGGCTGTCTGGTTGTCAGCCGTTTTATAATCCCGCAGGGTGGTTGTGTCGGCCTGAAGCACCTCATATTCATAATCGGCCAGAAGATGTTCCTGTCCGAAATAGTCATTATACTGCATCGGTATCCGGCTGAAATCAACCGGCCGGTCGGGCTGTTTTTCGTGATAACGAAGAATGTTGCCGAGCAGACCGCCGACCAAAATTATAATTATACTTATCAGATATTTATTCATTTGAACAGCTTTCTTAATATCGCACCGAAAATGAACAACATAATAAAGGCGATAACAAAAACCGAGGCGCCCATAATCGAGTGCATTGGTTCCTCGGTCACCCCCAGATCGGAGAGATAAACAATCAGGGTGGTCATTAAGACACGAAAAACATTACCGGCGACCGCGATCGGGACAGTCGCAAGAAAAAGAATAACCTGAGCCGGAAGTTTTTTTTGGGTCAGGTAGGCATAAATTGCACCGAGCGCCAGAAGCGAAACAAGCGAGCGCATTCCGGAGCAGGCCCCGGCGACTTCGAGGACTTGATTCGGCAGGATGATTATATTGCCCTGGCGGATGACGGTCATGCCGATTCCGTTTAGAATCGTCACCGTGATTTTACTGGCCAGAATCTGAAGCGGGAAGGCGACTGAAAAATAGAGCACATAAGGAATCGGTATCATAAAAACGAGAAAAAGCAAAGCAAACCAGATTTTGCTAATAAGAGCTTTGCCAAAATGATACAAAACCAGTCCGAAAAGTATTATCACCAGCGAAAGGCGGACCGTGAAATATTCGGAAGCACCGTTGCCGAGCACAAAAAGAATTATCCCGCAGATAATTATGGCCAGGCCGAAACGGCTCGATTCGGTTTTGATATCGGCCAGATCGCCTTTTTTGCGCCAGATAAGATAGAATGAGATTATCGGAATCAAAAAGCCGTGGCTGTAGTTCGGATCGTTCCACCAGTCGGATATAAGGTCAATAATCGCCGGCAGATAGATAAGAATTGTCAGCCCGGCGACAATCAGGAACATCCTATCTTTTATTATGTCACGTGCTTTTGATGTCATAACCACCTGTTCAATATAATCTTATTCTATATCGGCGGCAAAGGAGAAATGTTGGGGGTGAAATTGACTATAATTGGGCTGATGGACCTTATCTTCCGATGGCTTTCTTTAAAAAATCTATTCCTTCATTCCGAATAGACGGTTACCTTGCGGATTGATTTTGGAATCGAAATACTGTGCTGGACACATAAACGCTGGAAATCCTCCGAGCGAAGATCATCGATCCGGCCCGAAAGCTCCGGCCAATCAGACAGTGAAATATCAAGAATTGTCGGTGCCACATCCTCGGCCGACGGCATTTTTCCCGATTTATGAAGTTTGACGAATTTCGCTTTGGCCGGAAACTGAAACTCGGCGCTTTTGCGAATAGTCTCTTGTAATTTGCTTTCAAACGGCCCCGGCGAAATCGCCGCGATCCGGATAAGATTATGCTCCACCTCCTGCGCTACCGTTTTGGTGAACATATCAACCGCCGCTTTCTGCGAACAATAGGCCGACCACCCGATATACTCGTGTGTTGCGGCGCCGCTGGTGATATTGATAATCGTTCCCCCATCGGTCTGATTAAGCATCCGCTTGAGTGCTTCGCGGCTGTTTAAATAGAGACCAAGAATATTACTCCGGACCGACTCAACCAGTTTGTCATCATCGGCATTCTGAAGCCGTTTGATCGGTTCGACCGTTCCGGCCGCATTTATCAGAACATCCATCTTTCGCCAGGTCGTCTCGATTTTGGCATAGGCAGCATTCACCGCTTTCGGGTCACCAATATCTAGCGGAAGTGCCAGCGCCATACCGCCGTTGGAGATAATCGAATTCCGCAACGTTTCCAGAATTTCCTTACGGCGCGAAATCAGCGCAACTCGGGCACCCCGTTTACCGGCTTCGACCGCCACCGCCCGTCCCAAACCGGAGGATGCTCCGGTAACAACTATTATCTTCCCCTGTGCCAGAAGCATATATTTTTAATCCTTTTTCATCGCGATTTTTCGTCTCCGCTCCGGCATCTTTTCGATGGCATATCTTAAAGCGGTGCGGGGCATCTTATCTTTATTCTTCAATACATAATCAAAGACGTCATCAGGATAACGATTTGAGGCCACCTTTAACATCCAGCCATATCCTTTCTGTACCATATCTTCAGGATCGGTCAGAAGAATATCGGCTGTTTTAAAGACTTCGTCAAGCAATTGACGATTTAAAACCGGTTTTATCAAACAAACCGCCGAGGCTCGTCTTAACCACAGATTTTTGGAATAAGCCCATTCTTTCGTTTTATGGACAAGTTCCGGGAATGATATAATCAAATGCCCCAATGAGCCGCAACATAGATGATCGCAAGCTCCCCAGTTATTGACATATTTTTTTAACCAGCGCTCGAAGATTTTAAAATCGGAGAGAGTGAATTCCTTCACTCTTTTTTGAGACCATTCAAAAGCAATCAGGCGTCCAATCCCGCCGCCTTTTTCCAGAAGTTCGTCACATAGTCGAAACAACTCGACTTTGGGCAGATGTTTAACCTCTTTGTAAAGATTGTTGGATATTTTTCGAGCAATCGGAGCTTTCAGAACATAACGCACTTTCAGTTTCTCTTTATGAAACTGCTGGGCGTCAATCTTATTTTCCGGTCTGTCGTACTTTTTGACTTCTTTATTTAATTTCTGAATGATCATACTAAAATCAATCCAAATATTCAACCGCAGTCCCGCTGGCGGAAACCATCAGCATATTGCCCGAACCGATGGAAATTGACTCATAGTCGAGATCGACAGCCAAAACCGCGTTGGCTCCCAGACGTTTGGCCTCCGCCGACATTTCCTGAACAGCAATATTCTTGGCCTTGCGCAGTTCCTCTTCGTAGGCGGCCGAGCGACCGCCGACAACATCACGGATAGAGGCGAAAATATCCTTGAAAATATTGGCACCCATAATTGCCTCGCCGCTGACCAGACCAAGGTAGCGGCTGATTTTTTTACCTTCAAGATTCGGTGTGGTCGATATAATCATATCTTTCTCCAAATATTATATTGAGATAAGACCGGAGGATATAAAACCTTTTCTGGTCATTACTCGCAAACTTAATTTAAAAATATATAAATAGCGGAAATAAATCCAGAGCAAAATATGCGACCGGTTGAAAAGTGAGAAATATTTCATATATTGTTCTAAAATTTCTTTTCCCAGGAGGACGGATGAATAAATTTGAAAATCTCAAGGATCTGTTAAACACGGTCCATCGAGCGACTCGGAAATTACTTGATGACATCACCGAGGAAGAGGCGCTTTTTCAGATTAATGACAATTTTAATCATATAACCTGGCTGACCGGACATATTTTATACAGCGCACAATTGATATTGGATATTCTCGGCGAAAAGAAAAAGTTGCCTGAGGAATGGGTTTCAATGTTCAGAGGCGGCCATGAACTATTGGCGGATAGCTCAAAATATCCCTCAATTAAAGACCTGCTGGACAGGTTAGACGAGTTTTATGACCGGATCGACAAGGCGGTCGACGGTAAGAGCGATGGATTCCTCGATGAAAAAGTTGAAATAGTTCCGGATTGGATTGAATGTCGTCTTAATGCTCTGCAGTTTTTCTGCGCCCACGAGTTTTATCATGCCGGGCAAATCGCCATGATACGCAAATCTCTCGGCCGGGAAAGATCGTTTGGATAATAAAAATTCACTCTGATTTCTGACGAAACCAACTGCTTAAAATAACTCCGACCAGAATCAGTGCCATACCGGCATAACCGAGCGGGGGGATAGTCTCATTAAAAATCAGAAAACCGATCCCGATGGCATAAATCATCCCGAGATAATTAAAAATAGATATATTCGAGGCGCGATCGGCCTGATACGCTTTAGTCAGATAAATCTGCGCCGCAGTAACCGCCAGGCCGATTAATATCAATATTAAAAGCTCAATCGGCTCGGGTCTGACCCAGTGTGTCAAAGTGTACAGACCGACCACCGGCACGGTTACCAGCGGGAAATAAAAAACGACGACTAGCGGATGATCGCTGTCTTTTAAGCGGCGGATAAAATTATAGGCAAATGCGGAACCGACTGCGGCGGTGATACCGATTATTAGTTCTGTCACCGTTACGCGCGGATCAAAACCTTTGACCATCACCACTCCGGCAAAGGCCATCAGAAAAAAGAGCCAGTGAATCGGTCGGGGGCGTTCATGAAGCATGATCCACGAAACGATTATGGTAAAAATCGGCGAGAGATACTGAATTGTCACCGCCGAGGCGAGCGGCATCATCTGAAGAGTATAGAAATACATGACCAGGGCAATTGTCCCGGTGGCACCGCGCAGGATAAGATCCCGTTTATTATTACCCCAGGGATTAATATTAAAGCGGCGAAGCATGATATAGCCGACAATCAGCGTTACCAGCGCGCGGAAAAAGACGATTTCATGCGCCGGGATTGTTTTCAGATACTTCACCCCGATATTCATCAGCGCAAAAAACAGAGTGGAAAG
>CAZJLX010000087.1:0-8446 GCA_964546545.1 uncultured Ignavibacteriaceae bacterium
CAGGTAAATCACGACCGTAGCCGGTCCCTTCCTGAGAAACCAGTATCAGCTCCTTTTTTCCATGAGCGGCCAATAATTTCGCCTCATAGATTATTTCTTCCTGAGGGCGACTGCGATAATTTCCGCGAATCAGCGGAATCGTGCAGTAGGCGCAAAAACGATCGCACCCGTCGGCAATTTTCAAATAATCAAAAGGATAACTTTTATCGATGTACCTTTTATCCGACGCCAGATAATTAAGCTCTCGGGCGGAATTACGATGTATAATCCCGGTTTTTGCCGTTCCATTTTCAATACTATTTATTAGTTCATCTATTTTGCCCAGTCCGAAAAAGCCGTCGACTAATTTGATGTCATTCTTTAATTCATCAGCGTATCGCTGTGATAAACATCCCGTTACAAATAGCCTTAACCTGTCGTTTTTCTTTTTTGCCTGTTCGTATTGAAGGATTTCCGCGATTGATTCTTCCTTGGCCGGTAGAATAAAACCGCAGGTATTGACTATAACGATATCTGCATCTCGATCCGTCTTACAGATTTGATGGCCTCTTTCGATCAATTTGCCGGCGATATAATCGGCGTCGACATCATTCTTTGGACAGCCCAGTTTTTTAATATAGAATTTCATCTTATTAGGGCAGAGAGATAATTTCTACCGAATCAGGAGGATTAAATTCGAACAGTCCGGCTTTGATTGAATCAGTCAGAATCGTCCTGTTTATGTAAATCCGATTCAAATCCTGATTCAGATCAAAATAATCAATCAATTTCAAATCTGCCCGGCTGATATAAAGAGACATTTCCTCCGGAAGTGAAGATTCCGTACTGTCTACCGAGAGCAATCGGTATATCGAATCCGGCACTACTATTTCCGCGTCGTAAAATTTGTTCAAATTTTTAATAAAACTGAGCCGATTTTCAAAAATTTCACCATCTTTAAGACACTTTTTTGTCGCCTGCCTGTTTTCGGCCGAATATTCCCAGATACAGCGACCATCGAAAATATAGCTGTCCTCACCCAGCTCCATCCGATAACGACCATCCGCGCAAACCAAAATCCGGCCTGCGACCGAATCGACATCATCAAATATTGACGATTCCACGACGACAATAACATCCAGTTCAATAAGGGAAGCCTTCTTATACTTTTCAATCAAATCGTCAAAGCTATCTGCCGACAAACGACCAGATAGTAAAAGCAAAGTTCCGCATATTAAGGCCGATCGTATCAGTAAATAATGTCTCATAAACTGTTATACGCCTTTTATAGATGTGAGTTCGGGCGTGTCAGGGAACGCGAGGCAAGCAGTTCCTCAAGATAACTGGTATCGACCATAACCTCCCTGGCCTTGCTGCCATCATATTTGCCGACAATGCCGGCCTCTTCGAGGTTATCAATCAGTCTTGCCGCCCGCTGATAGCCGATTCCGAGTTTTCTCTGAAGCAATGATACCGAACCCTGTTTGTGCCTGATAACCGTCTGCGCCGCCTCAATAAAGAGAGGATCGTCCAGATCGATATTTTCGGTTTTATCTTCCATCTCTCCCCCGCCACCTTCACCCGTAACGGCCGCCTCTTCTTTCGGGAATTGATCCTTGATAAAGGAAACGATCTTTTCGGTCTCTTCGCCGGAAATAAAGGCGCCATGCAGGCGGATCGACTCCGGCTGACCCGGCTGGAGGAAGAGCATATCCCCGTTACCAAGAAGTTTCTCGGCACCGTTACCGTCAATAATTGTCCTTGAATCAATCTTGGTTGCGACCTGAAAAGCGATTCGCGCCGAGAAATTAGCCTTAATCAGACCGGTGATAACATCCACCGAGGGCCTTTGTGTGGCCAAAATCAGATGAATACCAACCGCTCGAGCCATCTGCGCCAGACGAGTGATAAGCATCTCTATCCGCGTCGACGTGGACGCCATCATCATATCCGCCAATTCATCAACAATTATGACAATATATGGCATCTTCTCTTCCGACTTTTTCAATCGGGCATTGTATTCATGAATCGATCTGACCGATTGACCGGCCAGCGTTTTATAGCGCTTCTCCATCTCAATGACGGCATCAGAGAGCACTTTTTCAGCCCGTTTGGAATTGGTCACAACCGGTCGTCCAAGATGCGGCAGTCCTGCATAGACCGACAATTCAAGCATTTTGGGATCGATAAAAATAAATTTTAACTCATCAGGGTGCAGTCTGTACAACAACGATGTAATCATACTATTGATACAAACCGATTTTCCGGCGCCGGTCGCTCCGGCGACAAGAAGATGCGGCATTTTAGCCAGATCGGTCACATACGGACGGCCCGAAATCGATCGACCCAGCGCCAGCGGAAGTTTTAAACGGCTGTTGGCAAACAGTTCCGAGGCGACAATATCTTTGATATAGACCAGTTGCGCCTTTCGATTCGGAATTTCCACACCAACCGCCGCTTTACCCGGTATTGGCGCCACAATACGTATTCTTTTGGCCTGCAACGCAAGGGCCAGATCATCCGAAAGATTGAGTATCTGATTGACTTTAATACCGGCCGCCGGCTTAAATTCAAATCTGGTAATAACCGGGCCGGGAAACTTTTCTATCTCACCCTCTATTTTTACATGAAAAGTCTCCAGAGTATCTTTCAGTGCTCGAGCGGTAAATTCCAGTTCATCAGGACTAACCGACGGGCCGCTGTCAGGATTGTAATTTAACAACTCCAACCCTGGAAATGTATAATTTTCAATGGTCCGTCCCACCGGACTTTCCTGTTTTTTTATCTCGAGTTTTTTTCGTCCCTCTTTCTTCTTACGTCCCTTATGTGAAGATGATTCGGATGGCAGATCATCGGAATCGGTTGAAACGGCGTTATCAACATCCTGCTCTTCCCGCTCAACCGTCTCTGATTCATATTCAGGATCATAATCGATATCGCCGGCGGACTTTTTAAATAATCCCCATAGAACATTATATAAAAATCCGAACATTGCCGTAAGCGGTCGCGTAATCACTTTCCAACCCGATTCTGGTTTGCGAATTATCTGTTTTCGTAAAAAAGGATACATATAGCCGACTACAACGAGAATCGTAATAATTCCCGCGCCAATAAGAATATATGCGCCGGTATTTCCTATGACCCGAATAACGAATTTCGTCAGATAATAAAGCAGATAGCCCCCGCTTGACTGTTCCATTTCGATACCCAGAGCCGTAGTTCGGCCGATAAACAGATTGGCCAGCATTGTAATCAAAACAGATAGCGAAAACGGCACCCATATCGCGCGATTTATATGCGTTCGATTGGAAATCTCCGTAAGTTTGAGAGCCGGTATAATTAATAAAAATGGAAGAAAAAATGCCAGCCAACCCATCAGAGATATCAGTATATAAGAGGTAAAGGCGCCGATAATACCGACTTGATTCCTGAAATCAATATCAAACGGATTATCAAAGGCCCGGATACGATTGTCATCCCAAACCGTATGTGTTATCAGAGAAACGAGAATCAAAATGGCCAGCAGTGTCAATAATATAGCCAGCAACTTTTTTCTTCGGTCAGGATCGTTACTATTTTTCTTTTTTCGTGCCATAACAAAACCGTCGTAAACAGGCTTTATATTACACTTTTATACCACTCCGGTCAACAAAAACAAAAAGGCAGAGATTGCATATCTCTGCCTTTATCGAAATTACAAATACTCTTACTTTTTGACTGCTTCTTTAAGAGCTTTACCGGCACGGAAATGCGGAACCTTGGTCGCCGGAATATTAATTTTTTCCCCGGTCTGCGGATTGTGACCGACACGCGCTTTTCTCTTGGAAACCGAGAATGTACCAAAGCCAACGAAACTGACTTTTTTGCCCTTTTTCAGGTTGGTGGTGACATTGCTCATAAAACTTTTCAGTGCATCGGAGGCCTGACGTTTGTTGATATTGGCATCCGTGGCGATCTTGGTGATCATTTCTTCCTTGGTCATTGCATTCTTCCTTTATGCTTCAAGGTTTAAGGTTTAAATGTCCTTTTTCCCCACAAAAGCTTATTTTTATAGGCCTTGTCAACAAAAAATATTTAATAAATATCAAAAAACTCCCTTTTTTCAGGGTCTGACAGGCTTTTTTAAAAATATCTTTAGAAATATTCCCTGATAGTCCCTGATTCGGTCTGCTCGAATTTAATATCGGGAATCGTGATAATATTTATGCGAAAATAATATCCCCGGTTGGAGCCATCAGGGACCCAGGTAAAATAACCTTCCCAGCAATGCAGTTTTTTTCTGACTTCAATCCGACGCGACGTGGTTACCTTTCTAACGACATCATATGACTGGGAATAGCTAATATCAAGGGTAGCTGTCAAACTTAGACTTCCCGAGAGACTAAGGTAATGGCTTTTATAAAAACTTGCTTCTCGGCCGGATTCGGAATAATGATGCGAAAGCGAAAAAGACCAGCTCGATTTATCGGTACCGCTTCTGCCTTTTCCGCCTGATGGCAAAATCAGCGGATCATTTTCATCCGGCCCGTTTTTCTTCCCGCCAATTATCCCCTTTGTATGAAAAGAGGTCGAAATTGAGAAATTAAGCAGATATGGCGACCAGAAACTAAGCTCCTCGCTGTTCGGTTTATAAAAATCATGCGTCATATTGGCCGACAAAGATATATTTTTCAAAAGCGATGTATGGGCGCTGGTGGACAGGGTCGAAAATTTCTTGCCTTCCGCCTCGAAATTATAGCCGAACGAACTGGTAATTGACAACAAATCTATTTTACGTGATTGTTCACCTTTTTTTATTTTTGTCTGAAATAATTGACTTAATGAAAACGACATATATTTACTCTTGGCGCCTCCCCCCCCGGCCCCGGTATATTTTCTAATATTATCATGACGGGTAATTTCCGGTGCCCAGGAAAAAGAAATGCGCGGCGATAAGACATGCCTTAGACCCTCAAGACCAAAAAGATTGGGATAGACTGTGCCATATAAATCAGTTGAAGCGGAGATTCCCCCACTATAGGCCCAGCGGCGATAAGTTTCTGAAGCATCAATCCCAGCTGCGAGAGACTGATCGGTCTTATTAATGCTGTACCATGTTTCCTGATAGCTGAATGACGGATTAAATCTGAAATAGTTAAAAGCACTGAAAGTGGCTGACAATGATGAAGAATGATTAATCGTGGCGAATTCTTTTCGGCTTTTAAAGCCGGTGCTGTCGGTTTTTCGATAACTGTAATTATTCAAACTGGTGCCATATTTATAATAAAAATTATGATACCATTTTCTGTTGATCTGTCCGTCGTCATCTTTTTTCGGCGTCCCGAATATCGGTTTGGAGGGAAATGACAGAGATGCCGTAGGTATATTATCAATTCGTGTCTCGGCATCCAGCATGACATTATGCACCACCTGAGCGCTTAACGAGGCCGAGCCAAACCGTTTGGAAAGCGAAATCTGACTCTTTATATTACGATTAAGACGATCTGCAAGATCGGTCGAGTAATCGGTATAATAACTTTTATCTGAGATAAAATTACCACTTGCTCTCAATGAGGCGGTCGGCGACAATGTCTGGGAATGTGAAAAATTGAAGTCCCAACGTTTTTTCTTAAGCACCTTATAGTTCGACCACTGGCTGACATCGGCGAACGAACCGGAGAAAGACCCGGAAAGTCGATAACGCCAACTATATCGTACCGATGAGCGATAATTAAAACCGTAATTTTCATAATAGTCAAAGGCTCCTAATATATCCCAGTATTCGGATGCCGCCCAATAGTAACCGACATTTGAAATATACCTCTCGCCCCGCTCAAAATTACCGACCTGAAATGATAAAAATCCGGAATGTCGATCCGGTTTCATCGGGAAAACATAATAAGGAATAATAAAGAGCGGAATTTTTTCGATATAGAATACGACCGGTTTGGCAATCAGTTTATCGCCGCGAATCATTTTCATTTTTTTCGCCCGGAATAAGTAATTGGCATCATCATACTCGCAACTGCAATAGGTCCCGTCCTCGACATAATAAACATCATCCTCCTCCCGCAACAGTTCACCGCCGGTATAATGATCCAAATCCTGATCCGAGCGCGAATGGCGGATCATACCTTTTTCGGTCAACATGGAATATTCCAGATAAGAGCCGGTCATCTCCTCGGAACCATCTCTTAAAATAACTGGCACTTCGGCCGACAACGAATCGTCCGGTTTATAATTATAAGCCACCAAGGTGCGGTCGACCGTATTATATTTTATCCGATAGGCGGACAGCGAAACAGACTTATTGGACACCTGTGCGTTTTGTTTCAGTGCAATCGATGAATCAAGCAGTGAATAACCGATATAATCTGAAGTATACTTTACCGTATCCTGGCTGAATGAACGCACCGTATCTTTCATCTTATAACCGCCCGTCAAGTATTCACCCTCCGCGCCACCCAGGACCTCGACAAATCGCAGACGTTCTTCCTCCAGATACATTTTAATCGTATCACCCGAAACATTATTATTTAGAATTTTGCCGCTGTCCGACGAAGCCGGATTGTAATATGAAAAAGCCTGTCCCGAGGCAACAATATTGTCCAGTTCGCCAACAGCGAGATTAAACTCCATCTCCTTGGCCGTCAGGTCGGAGTAATCAAACAGCGTCGAGTCGTCAGGCGAAGGTTCCTTAAAACTTCCGCGACTGTTGCCGTATACTTTAAGCTGGCTGAGAGATGAATTATCCCCTACCAGAATCAAAGTGTCACCCGTTATTTCCGACTGGCGGCGGCGCGCCACTGGCTGTCCCAAAAGCAAAAGAACATCATCATTAAGGTACATAATCGCTCTTTCCGATTCGGTGCCGGTTTCTTCCCGATTTATGACCGTTTTCCCATCGGCATAAGCGATTCCGTCATTACTGTTGAGCGTAATAAAATCAGCTATAATTTGAATCTGGCGACTGCTGTCAGGATAATTTAAAAAAACCATCGGGCGATCGGACATTCTTAAAATTGACGAATCCCGACTATAATAGGCATTCCGGCCAATCGCTCTGATCGAATCCGTCTCGGATGTCAACATAACCTGTCGGCCGGTGGCATACGCCAGCCGACTTGTCAAATCATAATCGACATGATCGGCCTGAAGATTATAGAGCGTATCCCAGATAATGACATGACCGATTAAAATGATTTTATTTCCTTTTATCCAGAAGGCGGTGTCGGCCACAATATGACCCTCGCCCTGTCGAAATACGGCGCAGGTAACAAAAACCGTATCCTGACCTTTTTCACCGGCAATATGTTCATAAGTACAAAACTGATCCAGATACAATTTTCCCTGACTTTGAGACTTTACCGCATCGGCCATAAGCATCAGTATAATAATGCAGACAAAAGCTCTTATGTATGTCGGAACAACTTTTTTAGTCATTTCCAATTAATCCGGATACAAAATCAGACAGCTGTTTTACGCTTATATCTCCCAGGGCGCCGATTTGGGAAAAGCTCTTATTGCCACCACCCCGTCCGCCGAATTTATTGATAATTTCCGAGGCTATTTCTGACGCTTTATACGGTACATCCGCAGAAATTCCAATCGAAAGCCTGCCCCCCGTCATAAATATAACAATAACTTTAGACTCTTTTATCAATGTATTCAGCAGCAGCTTAATCTCTTTTTCTTCTCTATTATCATACTCTTTAACAATCAATAAAATATCGTTTAGAGAGACAGCTTCTTTTTTTAGATTTTCGATTTCGACCGGTAACAGTTTTTTATTTAATTCGATGAGGGTCTTTCTATATTCCGCGTTTTTATTCATAAGATTTTCAAGCGATTTTTTTAGATCGGTCGGATGACAGGTCATCATATTTGTTAATTCGTCAATTACTTTATTTTTTAAATAATAATCATTAAGCGCGTTTAATCCACATAGAAATATTATTCTGATCCGTCCCCGGATTTTTTCACTGCCGATTATTTTAAGCAGACCTATTTCACCGCTGGTTTGACAGTGCGTCCCCCCGCAGGCGGTATTATCAAAATCGCCGATCAGGACAATCCGTAAACGGCCGCTGCGATCCGGAATTTTCCTAATATGCATACTGTCTAATTCATCCCGCTCGAAATAGCCGATCCTGACCGCCTGATTTTCCAGAATAATTATATTAGCCGACAGCTCAACTCGTCTTATATCCTCTTCTTTAAGCGAGTCCACATCAAGCTCGATCGTTGATTCTTCCGATCCCAAGTGGGCGCTGATCGTTTTTGCATTTATTTCTCTGATAAAAGCCTGAGACAAAATATGCTGACCGGTATGTTTACGCATATTATCCAGCCGCCGATCCCGGTCGATCTCTCCCCGAACCAGATCACCTTTTGGGGCGCTCCAACTCTTCAGTCGATGAACAATATCATCTGACTCAGCCACCTGTACGTCAATTACCGCATGACCATCTAAAAATCCGATATCGCA
>CAZJLX010000088.1:0-8387 GCA_964546545.1 uncultured Ignavibacteriaceae bacterium
GAATCAGTCTGTTTTTTAGTAATAATTTTGTTGCATCACAGAGTAAATTTATTTTTTTATACTCCAGATTAACGGGAGTTAGGAATGGTAAAATGGATGTGTGAAGTTTGCGGATATATATATGATCCCGAAATTGGTGATCCGGAAGGAGCAGTTGAACCGGGAACACCATTTGAAGATCTTCCTGATGATTGGATCTGCCCCGTTTGTGGTGTCGGAAAGGAAGCTTTTCGACTGATAGATTAAGGAATAGTATATTAAGATTGGTTGGAAGCGGTCATGCAATCGATTTCATCCGATCTGCATAAAATTGAATTATTATTATTGCTGTTCAATTACTGAACAGATCCTTACCGGCTCTTAATTAACAGGTTAGCAATCAAATCAATTTAGAATGCGTCTCGGCACAATAATTACAGAATCAGTGCCTGGAGGTAGATATGGATTTTATATTTGGCAATATATTTTCATTGAGGACATTTATATATCTGGCCGGTTTGATAATCGCCACCCTTATTTCTGCCCGTATCGGAATCAAAGAATTAAAACAGGGACATTCCGATGGATCAATGTATATCGTCCTGGCGCTGTTTTTTCTTTCTGCCCATACTGTATTTCTGTTTGCCAGCAGGGCCGAAAATACACTTTTTACTTATGCCACACAATTAAATCTCTGGAGCTGGTTTATAATTATGCTGGCCCCGGCGCTGATTTTATTATATCTAATTCATGGTATAATATCGCTTTTCCAGATGAAGTTTTCCGCAGGTCTGGCCAAACTTATTTTGGCCGCGGTTCTGGCGTCTTTTCTCTACCTTATCGGCAGCAACTGGGCCGAATTTCTTAAGGGGGGAATAACTATCGTTCTATGTGCAACCTGGTTTTTAATCGAAATTCGTACTGCAAATAATTTTCAATAATATAAAATCCCGGCAATTAAAAGATTGCCGGGATTATTCTCTTTTATGAACAATATTTATTCGACCGTAACGCTCTTGGCGAGATTCCGCGGCTGATCAATATCACATCCGCGCAAAACGGCAATATGATAAGCCAGAAGCTGAAGCGGTATGACCGCCAGAATCGGTGTTAGAAGCGGCATCGTTTCCGGTATATAGATGACATGATTGACTTTCTCGGCAATCTCATTGTCACCTTCGCTGGCAATGGCAATGACCTTGCCGTTACGCGCTCTGACCTCTTCAATGTTTGATAAAACTTTATCATAAACTGAATGTTTCAGGGCAATGACAACCACCGGCATATTTTCATCGATCAGGGCAATCGGCCCATGTTTCATCTCCGCCGCCGGATACCCTTCGGCATGGATGTACGATATCTCCTTTAATTTAAGAGCACCCTCCAGGGCGGTTGGGAAATTGATGCCCCGGCCAAGATAGAGAAAATTGTTTTTCTGGTAGTATTCTTCGGCTATTTTTTTAATCTGATCCTCAGTCTGAAAAATACTTTCTACCTGATCGGGAATTTTTTCTATAGCCTGCATATATTCCAGACCCTGTTGGACTGACATCAGCCTCATCCGGGCCAAAAGCAGTGCGATTTCATAAAGCACGATCACCTGTGAAGTAAAAGCCTTGGTCGAAGCCACACCGATTTCGGCACCGGCATGAATATATACTCCGCCGTCACTTTCACGCGCAATCGAAGAGCCGACCACATTACATATTCCCAGAACAGTGGCGCCCTTGTTTTTGGCCTCGCGCAGCGCCGCCAAAGTGTCGGCTGTTTCACCCGACTGGCTGATAACAAAAATAACCGTCCCCTCGTTGATAATCGGAAACCGATAACGAAACTCCGAGGCGTATTCCACCTCAACCGGTACCCGCGCCAATTCCTCAATAACATATTCGCCAATCAAAGCCGAGTGCCAGGAAGTACCGCAGGCGGTAATAATAATCCGATCGATATTACGCAACTCATTATATTGCAGATTCAAACCGTTCAGTCGCGGAATTCCTTCTTCCATATTGAGTCGACCGCGAATAGCATTTCGTAAAGTATTTGGCTGCTCATGGATTTCCTTCTGCATGAAATGTTCATAACCGCCCTTTTCGATCATATCGAGTGTCCATGAAACTTCCTCAATCTGAGGCGAACGCATGATTTTTTCTTTGTTTGTAATTTTATAATCATGGGCGGTAACTGTCGCTATTTCGCCTTCCTGCAAATAAACAGCCCGTTTGGTATAGGAAAGTATCGCGCTGACATCGGATGCGACGAAATTTTCATTATCACCGTCACCAAGAATCAGCGGTGAACCCTGACGAGCGGCCACTATTTTGCCCGGCTCATTCGAGGCAATCACGGCGATACCATAAGTTCCCTCGACCTGTGTCAACGCAATACGCACCGCCTCGGTGAGGTCGCCTTCATAATATTCTTCGATAAGCTGGACCAGTATTTCGGTATCGGTCTGAGTCAAAAAAATGTGGCCCCGTTTTTCAAGGAATTTTTTCAGGGTACGGTAATTCTCGATAATTCCGTTATGAACCAGCGCGATCTGCTGGCGGGTATCAAGATGCGGATGCGCATTTATAACCGTTGGCTCGCCATGAGTGGCCCAGCGCGTATGCGCGATACCCTCGGTGGCATTAAAAACCCGGCCTTCAATCTGCTCTTCCAGACAGACAATCTTGCCAACACATTTTTCCAAAATCAATTCATCATTTTCAGCTAATACGAATCCGGCCGAATCATATCCCCGATATTCCAGTCGTTTCAGCCCCCCGATTAAAACCGGCAGCGCCTTCCGATAACCGACATATCCGACAATGCCGCACATAATTTTTTCCTATTTTAAAAAGCTTTCTATTTCTGTTTTTATAACCGTCGATAGCTTCTTTGAATCGGTTTCAATAATAAGTCGGTAAATCGGCTCGGTGTTCGATTTACGGATCTGAAACCACCCCCGGGAAAAATCGAATCTTAATCCGTCGCGACGATCGATTTTTAATCTATCAAAACTGGTTTTGGCCGCCTTTTCCATTTTCGCCACTTTTTTTTCATATCCATTTGGAAGCGGCGCTTTTAACTTTATATTATAATACATCGGCAAAGTTCTAACATTTTCTGACAGGCTCTTTTTTGACTCGGCCAGCATAGCTGCGATAATCGCACTTCCGACCAGAGCATCCCGGCCATAATGAAATTCGGGAAGAATCACGCCACCGTTGCCCTCGCCCCCGACAATCGCCCTATTCCCCCGCAATCCGGCGATAACATTCGCTTCACCGACCGGAGTATAAAAAGTTTTGCAGCCCAAAGAAGCGGCGACATCTTCGGTCACGCGCGAAGTTGACAGGTTGACCACGACCGGACCCTTTTTTTTCGACAGAATATATTTCACCGCCAGCGCCAAAGTCAATTCCTCGCCAATAGTTCTGCCGTTGTCATCGACCAGTGCCAGGCGATCGGCATCCGGATCGCAGGCCATACCCAAATCGGCCTTGAATTTTTTCACCGCGGCCGAAAGCATAGTCAGATTTTTGGCAACCGGTTCCGGCTTATGCACAAAATTACCGTCATTTTCGCAATTTAAGCGAATAACCTCGATACCCAGCTCTTTAAGTAATTGCGGCAGCGCAATTGAACCGGCGCCATTAACGGCATCGACCACAATCCGCAATCCGGCACTTTTTATCGCGCCCCTATTAATCTTTTTTATTTTAAATATCTCCGCGATATGACGGTTTATCCAGCTATTATCATTTGTCAAATTGCCCAGTGCGCGAAAACTCTGAAAATCGAATTTCTTCGACTCGTAAGTTTTATTAAGTTTATTTAGAGTCTGTTTATCGATAAACTCTCCTGCCTTATCGAATAATTTCAGTGCATTCCACTCCGACGGATTATGACTGGCGGTAAGACAAATTCCCCCGGTTGCTCTTAATCCGGGGATTGCAATTTCAACCGTTGGAGTCGGTACCAGGCCGATATCAATTACATCTATACCGACCCCTCTTAAAGCACCGATAACCGACATTTTTAACATCTGGCCCGATGGACGCGTATCCCGCCCGATAACCACCCGACACTTTCCTTTATTGGCCGATTTGAGCATGGAACCGAATGCCGCCGCATAACCGGTCGCCAGAACCGGATCCAGTCCCTGACCGATAACGCCCCTTATTCCGGATGTCGATATCATCAATTTATTTGACATCTGTTAATCCTCTGCAATCAATAGTTATACCTATTTAATTCGGACATTTTGATTATAAAAATTACATACGCAAAAAGCAATGATAGAAAGCAATTGTCTTTTTATTTAATTGACTTCTTTCCCAGTTTGCGGCTATTATTCGACCAAAAGCTTAAAGATGCACGATGCCTCTCTATCGGTATAAAAATTTGGACATGTATTATCAAATCAAAGGTGATGGGGAAACCGCCTTGCTTTTTATTCATGGCCTGGGTGGTTACGGTAAAGTTTGGAAATATCAGACGGATTTATTTTCAAATCATTATACGACCGTGACAATTGACCTTTTTGGACATGGACAGAGTTCCAAAGATATCGATCCGCTTACGACGCCCTGGTTAATCGCCCAATCAGCGGTAAATCTGATGACTGAAATGGTTAAACAACCATATCTCGCAATTGGCCATAGTTACGCTATGGATATCCTGCCTGAAATTATAAGATTGGATCAGGATTATCTTAAAGGTGTCGTTTTTGTCGATTGTACATACCACAATAATTTAAAAATAGCCCGTGAACGAGCCGGATTCGCAGAATTAATGTTATCATATACGGATGAAAGATTGAAAGAAGAGACAAAGCAATGGTACCATCAATATATCGGGCCATATCCAAAACAGGAAGATATGCAATTAATAACGGCCTCCCTCGAATTGTCAAATCCGCGCTGGATGTTTCAATCGGTCTATGACTGCCTTAAACGTGAGGAAACGCGGCCACATAAGCTTACCCCAAAGCCGGAAAATCTGAATGTCTTAATAGTCGAAGCCGGCTATGGCCTCGGATTTGATCTTGACAAATCATGGGTAAACCATTTCAAAACAGCGGAATATTATTTCCTTGACCGGGGTCATCATTTTCTCTTTGTCACCGAACATGATAAATTTAACAGCCGTCTTTGGAGATTTCTCCGGGAAGATATCTCGATTTAATTCTGCTTTTATAGTCATAGTTTGATTAAAAGATTGCATAATCTCTCGGGTCAGAGATTGCACATGCACTCTATCCTGCTGCTATTCAAAAGAATACAATCCCGCCATTAATCGGATCAGCCCGGCACAAAGTTTGAACTAAAGATGGTAGGGTTGAAAATTATGAGATATAATTATCTATTTAAAATTCTGTCTGTCGCCTTCCTGGCATTTATTATATCATCTCTTGATATTTATGCCGGTTTGACAATATCCGGCAAAGTCGTCAATCAGGTTGGTCAACCAATTATCGATGCGTCTGTTATAATCAGTAGAAATGGTGAATATATAAGTGGCGTTTCGACCGATTCGAGCGGTCAGTTTATAATTGAATTGGCCGGGAATTCAATAGAAAAGTCTGATATAATCGTTTCATCGGTTAAATATAATTCTGACTCTCTGGCACTTATTGACAATTCAAAATTATCTGATATAAACTTTTATTTATCCGAAAAAGTGACCCGGATAAAGTCGGTTTCGGTAATCTCAACCATGGAACATGAAGTATCGGGCAGTAGTACTATTTCCCGGGCGAATATTGAAGCCGGTTCTCGTCATTCATTGATTGTCACCAATCCGATCGCAGCGATCAAACAACCCCAGGCGATCAGGCTCGGTTCGGGACACTCTTCGCGTATCCGGGCCAGCGGCAGCAATCCGGCTTATTATATAAACGGTATCGAAATCGGCCAGGATCCGAATCATTACGGCGTTTTTTCAATAATTCCGGCTTCGGTCGTCAAGGATGTCAGGTTTTACCCACTCGGTGTCGGCGGACAGTACTCTCGTCCGGCCGTCATTGAAATAAACAGCAGCGGTCTTTTCGAAAAACATCGCCGTATCACAGGTAATATATCATCGATTGAAGCGACCGGAACATTTTCGACGGGCAATAATAATTACTTCCTCCTGGGATCGTTGCGAAAATCGGTTCTGGATAAATTGGTCGGACAGCTTAATATTGAATCCGATAAAAAATCAATACCACCGACTAATTTTCAGGATATATTTGCTTCCGCCGGATGGAAAATATCTTCCGGGTGGCGGATTATGATTGATCAATACTATGTGACTGATTATTTGGAATACGATGCCGGTGAAACAGTCGGCAATCAGGGTGGTATCAGCACTTCTCAGCATACCCGTGAACATTATTGCGGTCTACGTTTGGAATCAATCAGCTATAAAACATATTTTAAGGCGAGTGCGGGATATAAATCACAGTCTGAAAGTTATCAGGCCCACGCGAACGATAATAATAATAGTCCGTTTTTTATAAATCTCAAATCCGATAGTCGAACATTTCTGCTTAACAGTGAGATATCATTTATCGATGAAAAGGCCGGATTAACGATTGGTAACAGTCTTAAAAAAATATCCGGGCGTGATATTCAATTATCTCAGTCAAGTTGGAATTTTCTCCCGCCCGATGCGGGAAGTGACAATCCTTATTTATATCAGGAAGGACTAAATCGTTTTTACGGAAGCTATTCAAACAGTGACCAAGAGCTGGATAATTCCGGATACGCTACGTTCAGATATCAAATCGATAATTTAAAAATTGAATCCGGAATCCGGGCCGAATATTACGGCCGCCTGGCCGATAAACTGCATATTGTCACCCGACATTCGTTGAAAATAGACCTTGGAGAAGGCGGCAATCTCGAACTGTATTATGGAACCTTTGCCGAAAACCCGGTCAGCCGCATTCTGGAATCTTATCAGGTGCAGGTTAACGATTACTTAAATCAATTACAACCAATTACGACCAATCTGATTTCATTAAGCCTTGATTACAAACCTCTTAAAATCAGTCTCTATCATAAAAATATCAGTCATTTGCCGATTCTTGCGCCCGACTTTATAGGTATCGATATATTAGAAAATACGAATGATTGTTTCCTGACTATGACCTCTACCGGACAGGCTGAGTTTATGGGGGCCAACATTTCTTATCGACAAAACGATTTTCTCAGGGAGAAGTTATCGGTGTATTCTTTTTATAGTTATACTTATGCCCAAAGCAGTATCGACGATGTTTCATTTCCGTATGATCTCGAATCACCGCACCGTTTTTACATTCAATTGGATTATAAACTGAATAAGACTATTTCATTTGGCGGAGAATCAACCGTGCGTTCCGGTAATCCTTTTACACCCGTTCGACGGTCCGATGTTTATGTTAGTGAAAACAGGTACAGCGAAGACTATTATATAAATGATTTATCTCAAACCAATTCATCGCGCTTCCCCGCTTTCGTTACCTTTAATCTTTTTGCCGATTTCAACTTCGGCAATTCAGTAATATTTCTGTCGGTCGCCAATATCAGCAATCATGACAATCCGATTATTAACAGTTCGAATGGATTTATCTATGATGCCGGAATTCTGCCGTCAATCGGTTATCAATTGACCTTTTAAATAATTCTAGGAATATTCGCGACACGGCGCGGAATGATCGAATCCTATCCGGCCAGTATTTTTTTCATTTTATTATGAATTTTGCCGTTACTGGCCAGAATATATTTACCATAAATCGAAAAATTCCTGCCACTGAAATCAGTTACCCGACCACCCGCCTCAGTTATTATAATAACCCCGGCGGCGCAATCCCAGGGATGCAATTTCAATTCCCAGAAGCCGTCAAACCGACCGCAGGCCAGATAACAGAGATCAAGTGCGGCCGAGCCGGCCCGCCTGACCGCCCGGGCTCGTTTTATAAAACGGCGAAAATATTTCAGATTATCTTCATTGGATGACCCGATATCATATGGAAATCCGGTCGCCAGAAGTGATTGCTCCAGCTTTGATTGACTGGTGACTTTAATTCTCCGACCGTTTAAAAAGGCCCCACCGCCAAGGTACGCATGAAACATTTCATCCCGCTCCGGATCATAAACGACACCAAGAATAATTTCCCTCTGATATTCAAGTCCGATAGAAACGCAATAAAACGGAAAACTATGAGCGAAATTGGTTGTTCCGTCAAGCGGATCAATCACCCACTTGAAATCGGAGCCGGTCTCTATCGAGGAGCCCTCTTCGGCCAGTATCGAAAAATCCGGGAATTTTTCCCGGAGAGCACCAATAATATATTTTTCCGAGGCCAGATCGGCATCAGTCACCAGATCGATTCTGCCTTTAAGATTTATTTTGGTTCGCAATTTGCTCTTCTTGAGCAATAATTTTCCCGC
>CAZJLX010000089.1:0-8333 GCA_964546545.1 uncultured Ignavibacteriaceae bacterium
TATCAAAAAATCTTTGGCGAACAATAAAAACCGGGTTACCGAAACCGCCCGCCAACTCGGTATCGAACGTTCACATCTTTACAAAAAGATAAAAAAATACGATATTAAATAGGCCTTCAGTTATTTCCGTCCGCGTATTTTGGCCAGAAGCCGCAAAATCTCCAGATATAACCAGACCAGTGTCACCAGAAGTCCGAACGCGGCATACCATTCCATAAATTTCGGTACACCCTGCTCGGCACCGGTTTCTATAAAATCAAAATCAAGCACCAAATTCAAAGCCGCGATAACAACTACCACCAGAGAAAATATTATCCCGATCAGACCGGATTCATGTATATACGGAATAGTCGTTCCGAAAAATCCAAGCACCATCGTCGCAATATAGATTAAAGCGACCGCACCTGTGGCCGCAACCACTCCGAGCTTAAAATTTTCGGTCGCTTTTATAAGCCCCGATTTATAGGCCGCCAATAGCACAAACAATGTCCCGAACGTCAGGGCCACCGCCTGCAGGACAATTCCCGGAAAACGAGCTTCCATCAAAGCGGAAATCGCACCGAGGAACAAGCCCTCAAGAATGGCATAGACCGGTGAGAGATAGGGCGCGCTTTTTTTGACAAATATAATTATCAGTGCTATGACAAAACCACCCAAAGCGCCGATTAATATCCACGGTGTCAAATTTGCCGTCTCCACCTCCCCGACAAACTGCATCCAGACATAAACCGCCGACAAAATCAGCAAAAGCAGCAAAAAGGCCGATTTATTAACCGTCCCGCCAATTGTCATGACATTGGAATCAGTCGCCATTCGGGCCGCTTTTAAAAAAGTCTCCTCGGCCAATGCCGGATTGGAAGTCCGCCCCAAAGCTAAAGTCGTGTTTTTGGCCATTTATACTACCTCATCCAATTTCGAACACCATAAATTGACTTTTAACTTTATTCTATCTGTCATCTAAATTATTTCAATTACCAAAGGCAAGCATAATTCAAACCAAGATTATCCAAAATAATTCTTTGATAACCAGCTAAAATTCATTTATTTCTGAAATTATGGCCAAAAAAGAAAAAAGCAATAAGGTCGCTCCGAAAGTCCTCAAGGGATTTCGGGATTACCCTCCCGAAGAGGAGATGGCGCGGCAGCTACTGATCGATAAAACCAGAACCGTGTTCGAACGGTACGGTTATCTACCGCTTCAAACCGCCTCGCTGGAATTCGCCGAGTCGCTTCTCGGTCCCCATTATACCGAAGACAATCTGAAGGAACTTTTCGGTTTCAGTGGCCCGGAAAATGTCGATATGGCCCTGCGGTATGAATTCACTCTCTCTCTGGCGCGCCATGTCGCCGGAAATCCGCACCTGACTCTGCCCTTCCGCCGGTATCAATACGGTAATGTCTGGCGGGTTGATAAACCTGGGCCGGGGCGGTTCCGCGAATTTATGCAGTTTGATTTTGATGTCGTAGGCTCGGCCTCGATGCTGGTCGATGCCGAAATAATCGCGGTGATGATTGAGGTTTTAGATTTTCTCGGTATAAAAAATATTATCGTTCGCTACTCAAACAGAAAACTGATTAATGGTTTGACCGAATATGCCGAAATTCCGCCTGAAAAAGCAGCCAATGTTTTTCGCGTGGTCGACAAACTCGAAAAACAGGGTCGCCAGGCGGTGATTGATGAACTCGGTTCCGGACGAACCGATATATCAGGCGATAAAATCCCGGGACTTAATCTTGATGATAAACAGATTAAATTGATTTCCGAATTTCTGGATATGGCCGAAGCTAAAACGGATAATGATCTGCCCGATATCGAGAAATTGCTTGGTCATATCGATATCTCTCGCGAGGGTATCGAAGAGTTGAAACTGGTCCAGCAGTATCTGAATGATATGAACGTCCCCGAAGACAAGGCCAAAATTGATATTACTATCGTCCGCGGCCTCGGTTATTACACCGGACCGGTATATGAAACGACACTGCTTGATCTGCCCGAATATGGCTCAATATTTTCGGGTGGGCGGTACGACAATCTGTTAAGTCGTTTTTCGGGCAAAATAGTGCCTGCCGCCGGCTCATCATTTGGTGTCGACCGTATGCTGGCTGCACTAATTGCCCTAAACGCCATTGAACTCCATAAGGCCAACGCCGAAGTGCTGGTAACAACGATGGATAAAAGTAAAATAAATGAGTATATAAAAATTGCGGAATTGATCCGCAGTAATAATATCAAAACCGAGCTTTTTCTGGGCGAAACAAAAAACATCAACAAGCAGCTAAAATATGCCGACCGGCTGGAAATCCCGATTGCGGTCATTGCCGGTTCCAATGAATTCGAAAACGGTACATTAACCGTAAAAAATCTTTCGGCGGGAAGGGAAAAATCGAAAGAGGTCTCAAACAGAGAAGAATGGTTAAAAGCCGAAGAAGTCCAGGAGAATATCAAACAGGAAGAACTGATTCCGTATCTGAAAAATCTTTTAAGGAAATAAAATTATGTCATACAGAAAATTGATTTTATTCTTATTGTTTTTTTTACTGTCAGCCGCGAATTCGTGGTCATATAAAGCCGCCAAATCGGTTGATGAGGTGCGCCAGATCGACGGCAAACGGAAGTACAATTATTACCTGAATGACAGTCTGGTAGGCTATTTCCAGTCAATATTCAAAGCTGATGTCGAATTCAACAATATCCCCTGTTATATCACGCATGAACGAATTGTTCTTGATTTCGCACCGGTCGGACAGGATTACAAAATCCAGATAAGAAACCGGCACTATTTTAATGAAGCCGGATATTATATCGGTGATGATATGTTGATCTCGTCGGGCGGCAAGGCGCATCGTCTGTACTTATTAAATAAAAAAGAAGTGCTGTCTGGTTACTACACCGACGGCGAACAGAAGGAAAATATTGAACAGTTTTTAAGTCCGACGATCTTTACCCTGGATAACAATATGATCGATCAGGTCGAATTTTTACTGGCCTTTAAAGACATTAAGGTCGGCGACACTATTATCGATTCAATCTTTGCCCCACAGACGATGATACAGTCGCAGGTCAAAATTGTTGTCGAGGATTATGTCGGCAAACGTTACGGAAATATTTACGATTCAGCTTATGCCTGCCATTTTATAGAACCAATTGAGCAGTATGCCTTTATGACCAAAGACCGAAAACTGATCAAATTGACTCAGGAATCTCAGGGGATATCGGTCGTTCTGGTCGAAAGTCCGCTGGATAAAATGGCACCCAAAGAAAAAGCGCTGACCTTTATCGGTTTTGTAAAGAGGATACCGATTTACATTGTTTATCTTATTTTTGGTATAATTTTCGCATCGCCCTTTTTACTGAAAAATTATAAACGTCCCGAGATATATATCGCTTTGGTTCTCGGCGGCGCGGTCTATCTGATTAATAATTATGTCACCTTCCCGCTTCAAAAATGGTACGGTGCCGAAATATTAATTCCGGCTATGGAAAAAGGCTCTTCACTATATTTATATGGCGCTCTGACTACTTTGATCTCCGGCTTTTTTCAGGAAACGATCAAACTAATACCGATTATATTGATATTTTTGTGGAAAAGGCCGACCCAGAAACTTTCAATCGCAATAGGTGTCCTGGCCGGGATTGGTTATGCCATTTATGCCGCATCTTCGATTACCGGCAATCCTTATCAAATCGGCGCGATGCCGATATTATCGGTCGCCGTTTTCGGACAGATAGTAATGATTCTTTTTCATACCGCCGCCGGTGCCGGCTACGGTTATGGTATCAATCGCGGATGGAAACAGCTGTTTATGATCTGGTTGCCACTGGTTTTGATACATACACTTTATGATTATCTGCTGGTTTTCCAGCAAAAAGGCGGCATTGATGCTGCCCTGGTCGAGATGTCTCGTGTTATCATCTGTTGTATTACTATACTGATTATATATATAATTGCAAAACGAAGGAAATAGTCATTTCGCCGGTTAATACCTTTTTATGCCCGGGAATCGGGCCAAAAATTGAATTTGACAACCATTTGTCCTTTCCTTATTTTCTATTTAAAATCAGGCAGTTAAATAACCGAATGTTTAACGACGGAGATTAGGCTAATGGTGGAGAAGGAGTTAATAATGTCAAAAATGAATATATCAAAACGGGGACAGATTATACCTGCTTCACCGATTAGAAAATTGATTCCGTATGCCGAAGCGGCCAAAAAGAACGGTATTAAAATTTATCATCTCAATATAGGCCAGCCCGATATTGAAACCCCTCCCGAATTCTGGACTGCGATAAAAAATTATTCCAATAAGGTCCTGGCTTACGGCAATTCGCAGGGTACGGCTGACTATCTGGAAAAACTGGTCGGTTATTATCGACGAATCGGTCTTGATGTTAAATCTGATGAGATTATAGTCACAACCGGCGGCTCGGAGGCGATCATTTTTGCCATGACAATAGTCTGTGAACCGGGCGACGAAATTATCGTTTTTGAACCGTTTTACACCAACTATAACGGTTTTGCGATTCAGGCCGGAGTCAAACTTGTCCCGCTGGCAACTAAGGCCGAGGATGGTTTTCATCTGCCCGGAATCGATGAAATCGAAAGAAAGATTACCGACCGGACACGGGCCATAATGTACTGCAATCCGAATAATCCGACCGGAACCGTTTACACAAAAAACGAACTGAACAATCTTAAAAATCTGGCCCTGAAACATAATCTTTTTCTATTGGCCGACGAGGTCTATCGGGAATATATTTATGAGGCAGAACATATTTCGATCCTGTCATTTGATGAGATTTCCGATCGGGCAATTATGCTCGACTCTATCAGTAAAAGATTTTCGGCCTGTGGGGCAAGGGTCGGCAATCTTGTGTCAAAAAATCGTGAAGTCTACAAAGCGGCGCTTCATCTGGGACAGGCCAGATTATGTTCGCCGACACTGGAACAGGCCGGGGCAGCCGCCGCTTATGATCTGCGCGATGAATATTTCAATGCTATGATTGATGAATATCGCCGACGACGTGACGTTGTTTATGAAGGATTGATGAAAATCGACGGAACCGTCTGTATCAATCCCGGGGGCGCTTTTTATATAATGGCCAAGTTACCTATCGATGATGCCGAAAAATTCTCCGCCTTTATGCTGACCGATTTTTCTTATGAGGGCAAAACGGTTATGATGGCACCCGGCCCCGGTTTTTATGCCTCACCCGGAATGGGTCAAAGCGAGTGCCGTATCGCCTATGTCCTGAACTGTGAAGATCTTCGCGATGCTATGGTAATTTTGAAAAAAGGGATTGAGGCCTATAAAGCGGGCTGATAATTTTATTATCAGATGCAAATTAGTGGAATAAATCAACAAATTTAGCAACATTGATTGAATTATGAGTGATTTACATTATTATGCGGGGATTGATATTGGCGGCACTAATATCAAATACGGACTGACTGATTCGAACGGCAAAGTTCATTTTCGTGAACAAAAACCAGCTATGGTCGAAAAAGGGGCCAAACCGCTGCTGCATCTCATTACCAATATCGCCGAAACATTGCTGTATCATGCCGCCGAGGATGAAATGCCGATCAACTGGCTTGGAGTCGGTTCACCCGGTTCTATAAATAATACGACCGGTATCGTGCAGGGACGCTGTCCTAATATTCCCGGCTGGGTAGGAACCGAACTGGGACCGCATCTTAAGAATCATCTGAATATGCCGGTTTTTGTCGATAATGACGCCAATGCAATGGCCTTAGCCGAACTTCAGTTCGGCGCCGCCAAAAGATTTGTCAGTTCAATCTGCCTGACTATTGGAACCGGGATCGGCGGCGGGATTATAATCAATAAAGAGCTTTATCGGGGTGAAAATTTTTCGGCCGGAGAAATCGGCCATATTGTGATAGAAATTAACGGCCGCAAGTGCCGATGTGGAAACCGCGGCTGTCTGGAAACGTATTGTTCTTCGGAGGCAATGATAGACGCAATACGTGAAAAAAGCAAAAACGGAATGACCGAGACCTTAAGCGAAGTGTTAAACGGTAATATTGAAAATCTGAATATCAAAAAACTTTTCGCCGCGGCGCGAAAAGAGGATCCGACCGCGCTTGAGGTGGTCGATGAGACGGCCGCCTGTCTCGGCGCCGGGCTATCCGGTGTGGTCAATCTCCTGAACCCGGAAGCGCTTATATTCGGCGGTGGTATTATCGACGGCGGAGCCGGATTTTTGGAGGCGGTTGGTGCCGAAATCCGAAAACGAGCTTATCCGACCGCAACGGAAAAACTTAAAATCGTCAAAGCTGAATTGGGCAATGATGCCGGATTTATCGGCGCCGGTTTACTGGGAGAGTATAAATCAAAAAGGCATTGATTTAAAGGAGTCTCAAAATGGTCGACACAATTTATGGAATAATATGCTTCCTGGCTTTTGTCGGTTACGGTTTGTTATTTGCCCATCTATGCAGAAAAAAAGCCATTAAAAAGAGGCGCGGTTCGATTACATGGTCAATTCTCGGATTTTTATTCGGGATTATTTCATTTATCGTATTATCATTATCATCCGAATTAAAAGAACCTCCATCCTCCGAGACACAGAAAATCAACTGCCTTTCATCGCCCGGAATAGTCATTGGTTTTATGTATTTATTATATTCCGTAATCAGCATTATTCTATCGTTTCTGGATCGTACCTATAGTGATATTGAAATTAATATCCTTTTTTTTATTCTGGGTCTTGTCTTCCTCACCTTTAGTTTTGCCTTTAGAAATCGACAAAAATACGGTTGGTTCGGATATACGATTTTACTGCTCCTGGTCGCTGTCTTGTCGGCCCTGAATTTTGATATTTATAAAATTATTCTGGGCGTTTTTGCAATAGCCACTTTTGCCTTTACAATATCCCCCTCGGTACGAAAATTATACTTTACGCCTTAAAAAAAGTTGACTTTGGTCGAAAATTAGATAGATTGCCAAAATTGTATGTTTGAAAAACTGGCGCCCTAGCTCAGTTGGTAGAGCAACGGACTGAAAATCCGTGTGTCCGCAGTTCAATTCTGCGGGGCGCCATTTTTTTACTTCGAATTTCATAATCATTATCCTATATATGGGGCGCCTGCCGCCCCTTTTTTATTGGCATATATTATTTTATTTGTTTACATCCGGGGAACAACGAATGTTTGTAGTTCAGGCTTTAGCCCGTCTGTCTGGGATCGTCATTGCGAACCCTGAGAAAAAAGCAAAGCTTTTGTCGAAGGGTGTGGCAATCTCCCCACTCGAATCAAATAAAATGCCGCCGAATGACTTCACGATTGAAATAGAATATCATTGACCAAACCACCTTCATTAGTTATCTTTAATTGTTCGAATAAATCAAAGAATAAATCTTTGAGGGATTTATGCGGTTACTTTTAATATTCTTAACAGCCATATTTGCCGCAATTCTTATCGGTACTCTTCCCTCTTGTGACAAGAAAGATGAAAATATCACCAGCCCTGACGATGAAGAACAATTCCTCTGCGGCGACGCCAACGGCGACAGCGCTATTAACACGCTGGATGTTGCTCGTCTGATTCGCTACTTGTACAAGGGAGGCTCCGCTCCAAACCTTGTTACGGCCGACATAGATGGTATTCACGGATTGACAATTAATGACTTATATTTTTTGTTGAACTATATATATAATGGCGGAAACGATCCCATTTGTCTATCAGTCGCCAACGATACAATTTTGCCTGTTTCATTGGATACTATATTTATAAATAGCGGGGTTGTATCACCCGGTGAATCGGTATGCCGGATCGATATTACAATCAAGACTCATAATGCTGTTCAGGTATTCACATTGCCCTTGAAGTATTATCTCGCAGGATCAAACCTAATGTGCGATTCTATTCTCCTGCCCCGGTCAGGCGAAAGCTTAAAATCGGTATTTCCAGAATCTTTTTTGTATGACATAGAAACTGCTGTCGCGCTCGATACAGTCAATAATAAGACTCTTATAACAGGAGGTCCAATACCTGCAAATGACTCTGTCACTTTCGCCTCGCTTTGGTTCACGCTGACACCCTCGGTCGACACACAGACGATCGTAATTGACACGACCACCTACCCACCCAGCCATATTGTTATCTTTTCGCGCTATGAGTCGCCCAACACAATCGCCTTCATCCCCGAAATTATTTTCTAAGGCGCGGGGGGCGCCTTTACGTCTTCGGTCTGCCAAAATCATAAATAAGGCTAAAAAAATAAAAATTGGCCCCTTGCCGGAATATTAAAGAGTTTTGTCACCTATGAAAAGGCCGTTGTCAAACTGTTTTTATCGGATTGTATAGTCACC
>CAZJLX010000090.1:0-8313 GCA_964546545.1 uncultured Ignavibacteriaceae bacterium
CCGTCAACAAAACCTCGCCGGCGGTTTGGGTGGAATCAAAATATTTTATCTGTTTATTATTCAGTCCGTTTTCTATGGCCGATTGATATATTAACTTTGACAACGGTCCGACAACATAAGTCAGTTCAAATGACAGTTCGGCAATCTGCCGGCCGACCTCCCGATGATATTTTTCCGATTCTTTGCCGAGTTCGAGCATATCGCCGATGACCGCCAGACGACGGCTACTGGCCGACGCCAGATCATGAGAGTAATCATCAAACGATAACAGCCCTGCCTTCATCGACACCGGGTTGGCGTTGTAACAGTCGGAAATAATCGTAATGCCTTCAAATTTTTCTATCTCACCCCGAAACGCGGCGATCGAAAAATCAATCTTATTTATATCTTCAGGGGTCAGATCCAGACCGAGAGTCCGGCAAATTGCATAACCGGCCAGAATATTATATATCTGATACCGACCAAAAAGCTTCACCTCAATATTTATCCCGTCAATCTGCATCAGTGGCCAGCCCGATTCGGAAAGACCGGCATCTTTGGCCAAAAAATCGGCCGGATTTAACAAACCGTATGTGACAAATGAGCGCTTGCGGTGAGCGATGGCATGCATCAGAACCGGATCATCGGCATTTAGTATTACCGGCTGATTATCGCTCATGCTGTCGGCCAGTTCCAGTTTTGCTTCGGCCACTTTCTCGATCGAACCGAGCGTTTCCAGGTGAGTCGGGCCGATATTGGTTATCAAAGCCAGATCCGGTTTTAATATTCCGGCCAATTGTGTCATCTCGCCCGGAGTCGAAATCCCAAGCTCAAAGATTCCCGGCCCGTTTTTATCCGACATACCAAAGAGTGCCAGCGGAAGACCATACTGATTATTGAGATTCCCCGGCGAGCTGTAACAATCCCGGCTTTTCCTGCGGATCATCGAGGTAACGATTTCCTTACTCGTCGTTTTACCATTGGAGCCACTGATTGCAATAAAGGTCGCCTTAAGATTTTCCCGATAATTCGCGGCTAATTGTTTCATCGCCTCATGCGTATTTTCGACTATCACGACCGGGACATTTTTATCTATTTCGTTTATTCCGGAAAAGGAGCGCTCGACCATAAGTCCGGCGCATTTTTTATTAAGGGCGGTTTCGATGTACTTATGGCCGTCGTTCTGTTCACCTTTGATAGCGATGAACAACTGTGACGGTTGTATCGTCCGGCTGTCAATCGACACTCCCTCGAACTCCTTTGCGCAGTGTCGATTATTCGTTAATCTTCCACCGGCAGATTGGGCCAGTCTTTCGAAATTCAATTTTATCATTCTGTTACGACTTTCGTATACCCCTGTTCGGCCAGCGCCCCGGTAATTTCAATTTTATCCTCAAACGGATATTTTTTACCCATAATTTCCTGATAATCTTCGGCCCCCTTGCCGGCAATTAAAATTGTATCACCCTTGTCGGCTCGCTTTAAAATCTCTTTTATCGCTTGGGCCCGGTCGATTATGGTAATATAATTTTTATTGACCATTCCCGGATATATATCCTCGATAATCGCCCGCGGATCTTCAGTGCGCGGATTATCCGAAGTGATCACGGCTAGGTCGGAGTTTTTTGAGGCCGCCTCACCCATCAGCGGACGTTTCCCCCGGTCCCGATCGCCGCCGCAGCCAAAGAGAATCATCAATTTGCCTTTGGTCAGTTCACGGGCGGAATTACAGAGCCGTTCGATCGCATCGGGCGTGTGGGCGTAGTCAATAATAACCGAGTACGGTTGTCCCATGCTGATCGGCTGGAAACGTCCCGGCACGGGCGTCGCTCCCCGAAGTCCGAGGATAATCGTTTCGGCATCGATACCCAGAACGGTACCGATCGCGGCCGCACCAAGCCCATTGGTCAGATTATATCGCCCCGGCAACTGAATTGTAGCGGGTCTGGATTCATTCTTGACAACAATACTAAATTCCGAATGATCCGGAAAAAGTTTTGCATCGGTTAACATAACATCGGCCGGTCGACCCTCGGCCGAAAATGTAACCGCACTGCTTCCGATCTCTCCGGCAAAAGCGGCAAATTCCGGTTCATCGATATTTAGAACAACTTTTTTGCCATCCTTAATCAGCCTCTCCATAAGAATCTTTTTGGCCTTCAGGTATTCTTCCATACTCCTATGAAAATCGAGATGGTCCCGGCTGAAAGTAGTATACAGCCCGACCTCAAAATCAATCTCGTCAACGCGGTGCAATATCAAAGCGTGCGAGGATACTTCCAGCACGGCATAAGTACAACCATTTTGCTTCATTTCGTACAGCAGGCGCTGAAGATCGACCGCTTCCGGCGTAGTTCGCGGCGCCGGGTACTTATCACCTCCCGTATCATACACCAGTGAATTAACCATCCCGACCTTTTCGCCGGCAGTTGTTAATATATCCTTGATAAGCGATACCGAACTGCTTTTGCCGTTGGTGCCGGTTACACCGATAATTGTCATTTTTTTGCCGGGTGAATTATAAAAGGCTGAGGCAACCAGCGGCATCGCTCTGCGAACCGACGGAACAATAATTGACGGAATCGAAATCGTCGCTTTTTTTTCGGTCAGGACAGCGACCGCTCCGCTGCCAATTGCCCGTGGAATAAATTCGTTGCCGTCTTTTTCAAAACCGCAGACGGCTACAAAAAGGTTGCCCGGTTTTATTCGGCGCGAATCATATTCGATCCCGGTTATGACCGTTCCCGATTCGCCGATAATTTCGGCCCCGGGAACAGATACGATCAATTCTGCCAGCTTTTTTTCCATCATACTTTCAACTTGTTCCAATCAATCGACAGACAGTACGCTCGGATATTGTTTCGCCCGGCCGCGGGAACTGCTTTTTTATCAGCCCGCCGCCGTTTATTTCGAATTTGATCTGCTGCCGGTTTAAGACGGCCGTTGCCGTCCGAACATTCAAACCGGTCAGGTCGAACATTGTATGGTTCTCGCCGGATTCATCACTGACCATAACCGCCACATAATCACAGCCCGGCATGCGTCGACCTTCCGGGGGATACTGCCAGACAATTATGCCCGATTCGGCGTTGGTCGTCAGCCGGACTCCTTTTTTGGCGGCTATTTTTTGGGCTAATAAAATTTCCATATCGACAAAATCGGGTATTTCAATCATCTTTAACCGATTATCCGCCGTCGGCAGACTTGCTTCCGGATTGCACCTCTCCATATTGGCCAGAGTGTACCTTTCGGCCATTTTCTTAAAGGCCGGCCCGGCCGTATGACCGCCGTAATGAATCGGCTCCGGTTGATGCAGAACGACAATACCGGCCAGAATCGGATTATCAGCCGGGAAAAAACCGAGAAACGAGGCGTTGTACTTGCCCCGTAAATACCCGCCGTTTTCCAGATCAGGGACCTGGGCCGTTCCGGTCTTGCCGGCAATGGTGACATATTCCGATTGGACCGGCGTGGCCGTACCACGTTCGACAACTCCGGTCATAAACGCCCGCAGCGAATCGGTAATCGACTGACCAACAACCCGCGCAATCAATTCCGGTTTGAATCGCTTGATCAATTCGCCGTCATTGTTGATTATCCCGCGAATAACCGACGGGCGAAATAATTTCCCGCCGTTGGCGATGGAAGAAACCGCCGCCGCCAGTTGCAGCGGCGTAGCCGAGACGGCATGTCCGATAGCTAGCGCGGCCGTATTATAATCGGACCAGACTTTCGGATCGGCCACCATTCCGGTCTGTTCGCCCGGCAGATTAACCAGACATTTTGAGCCAAAACCGAAACGACCGGCATTCTCATACAGCCTTTCGCCGCCCAGTTTCAGGGCCAGCTTGGCGATACCGATATTACTCGACAATTCGAATATTTCACGGAAAACAAGCGAGTCCCGCTTCTTGTCATCATGCAAACTCCGGCGACCGATTTGCCAGGCGCCATTTTCGCAGTAAATTTTTTCATCAAAGTCGATCAATCCTGCTTCAAGAAGAGCGGCGGCGGTGAATATTTTGAAAACCGAACCCGGTTCAAAACAGTTACTGACCGCACGTAATTTGACCATGTCACTTTTCCCCCCGACGACATAATCGGCCGCAGCCAGAATCTCGCCGGTCCGGCAGTCCATAAAAATCGCCGACCCCTCAAGCGCACCATACTCAACCACCGCCGCCCGCAGCTCCTCTTCAACTATTTCCTGAAAATAATAATCGATAGTTAAAACGATCGAATTCCCGCCAACCGATTTTATCAGCGGGACCTCTTTGATATTATATATGTTCCGATGAGCGTCGCGCAGATAATCGATCAATCCGGGCGAACCGGCCAGGACCGAATCATAGCTGTACTCCACGCCGCTTATTCCATTGCCGTCAATATCGGTTTGACCCAGAAGCTGACAACCCACTCCGGCCATCGGATAATTACGTTTTATTTCCTTTTTGAGGTACAACCCCGGAATAGAATCGCGCACCATCTTTCGCGCCAGATTATCGACCAGATCACGATCGAGCCAACAGAAACGATTCGGTTTTAAACTGTACTTTCTTTTTGATTCTCCCGTTGGACGGCCATATAATTTATCCAGATAAGAATATATCTTTTTAATTTCGCGGCGATCGGCCGGATAGGCATACAGGGCATTACGATAAACATTAATCGCGACCTGACGACCGTTACGGTCATAGATAAGTCCCCTATCGGCCGGTACCCTGATTTTTCCGGATGATTGTTTATCCGCTTTTTCGCTGTACTCTTTGCCATGAACAACCTGAATCTCTACCAAACGATAGGCGGCAACGATCCAGATCAGAGTCAGGACGACCGATAGAAAAAGAAGGCGATATTTATTTTTATTTTTCTTCATAATTTTCGAAAATATCCGAAGTTTCCGCATTGCTTTCAGTCAACACCGGAAGATTGTCGGCCAGCTTTTTCATCGATTCAACCATCTCATCCAAACCGGAATTATTGACACGACGATTGCCGGCGGTCAGAGTAAAACTATTCCCGGCGGTGGTCGTCGCCATTTTAAAATTGTCATAAGCCAGTTTCTCAATTCTCGACAGACGGGATAAATCAATATTTTTTAATGACTTCTTCTTGATCAAATCGCCAAGCTTATTGTTGGTCGCCCGCAGGGTCGAGACTTCCTGCACCAAACCCATGACATACACCCGCTGCCAGACATGCAGACAGGCCAGCAAAATAAGAGAAACCGCAAAGAGAATCGGTATTATAGAGCGTGAAGTTACCAGCCGCCGTTTCAATGAATTTTTCAGACTATCGGTGGCGCGATACCGGGCTACGGAAATTTTCATGTTTACCTGTAAATCCTATTCCACTTTCTCAACTGCCCGCAGACGGGCAGACCGAACTCTCCGGTTTTCTTTAATTTCATCCGCCGATGGTTTAATAACTTTTTTGGTCAGGATTCGTACGGTCGGCTTATGTTCACAAACACAAACCGGAATCTCCGGCGGACAGATACATCCCTTAGCCTCACGAGCAAAAAATCTCTTTACAATACGATCCTCCAGCGAGTGATAGGATATCACCACCATGCGACCGTTCTTTTTTAACAGGTTGACAGCCTGGGGCAGAACTTCGGTCAATTGATCCAACTCACGATTTATTTCAATCCTGAGCGCCTGATAAAGTGCCGCCAGCGCGGCGGTACTGCGAGCCGGAAGAACCGACTCAACCACTTCGGTCAAACGCGAAGTGGTCGTTATTCTCCCGCCGCGCCGGGCCTTACAAATCGCCGCGGCGACTCGACGGGCATATTTGGATTCACCATACTTTCTAAACAGTAACAACAGATTTGTTTCCGAATATTCGTTGACGATTACTTCGGCCGTCAATCCGGTACTACTGCTCCCGCCCATCCGCATATCGAGAGGACCCGAAGAACTGAAAGAAAAACCTCTCTGCGGAGAATCAATCTGGTGTGAGGAAATTCCCAAATCCATTAGTATTCCGTCAATCTCCCTGATCGCCAAATCCTCGGCGATCCTGCCTAACTCGTCGAAAGTCCGATTAACCAGTTGAACTTTCTGCGATGCTCTGTTTAAATTCCTTTTCGCCTCCGTTACCGCTTCCGGATCGCGGTCGACACCGATTAACAGGGCCTGTTCGGAAAGGACTTCTGATATAAATCTCAGGTGGCCGCCGCCGCCGACTGTGAGGTCGAAGTAAACACCATTGCGGTCATTGATTAAAAACCGCAGCACCTCATCGGCCATCGCCGGTCGATGGAAAAAGTTACTCTCTTTGATTTCGGTTGACGTCAAAAAGTTTTTCCGCCACCTCTTCATAACTTTGGCCGTAACCGCCTAAATATTTTTCATACCGTTCCGGGTTCCACAACTCGATCCACCGATTGGCGCCTAGAATTAAGACTTCCCGAACCAAATCGGCATTTTTCTGAAGATGACCGGGAATCAGCATACGTCCCTGTCGATCAGGTACAATCGGCACCGCCCCCGAATAGAGCATACGACCAAAATATCTGAAATCTTTCCGAGTGAAATCCAGGGTATCCAGCCTCTGCTGAATAAGCTCCCACTGTTTTTCGGGGTAAAGTGTCAGGCATCCATCCAAACCTTTGGTCAACATAAAGGCTCCCGACGAGTCCGGATCATCTTTTAAGGAGAGACGGAGTTTCGAGGGCAGAGCGATTCTTCCCTTGTTGTCCATCAAGACTGTATACTGACCATAAAAGCCTATCAATGATATTCCTCCACTTTACTCCACATCAAACCAAATCTCACCCTATTAATTGATAATTTTGCCTAAAAAGTCAAGAAAAAAAACAGACTTTTTTTGATATATAACCTATTTTATTACAATAAGTAACGGATAGAATTTAAATGTTAGATCATAATCGTTTAACCATCTATAACTTTCCCAAGATGTTATCATAAATCACTTGCGTAATTTTTTTAAAAATATCCGATAAACTATAGGCTGTCATCGATATAAAATTACCGATTATTCCTATACGGTTTTCCGTAAATTTTAATGTCGACGACAAGTAGTTATTATACAACAAGTTGTCACGACAATTTTCTCCGAAAAATGAAGGCCAAAATAGGCAAGCTGCATGCGCCCTTACTTTTCTGTTCAGAGTGAAACATAAGGCATTGGGTTATGCGAGTTGTTGTTTTAATACTATTTCTAATTTGTCTAATGTCAGCTTCAAATATATTTGCTGAAAAACTGGAATATGATTTTTCACTTGATTCGCTTAATTCGGAAAATGACTCATTTTTATTTTCATATCCGAATTTGAAATCTCTGACCGTAAATCAAAAACTTAGACTTCCGGTTAAAACCGTTTATCTCGAAATCAGTAATAAACCGGAGAATCTCAATGTAGAATTCTCAACTGATGACATTGTTTTATCCGAATCATTGCCGAGTGAGTTGACAATATTTGATAATAGCCCGACCGGAACTTTGGATATTAAACCGCTCCGTGAAATACTGTCTGAAAAAATAGGCTCACCGCTCTTTGATTTACAAACATTGACGGTTAACGGCAAATATTATCTGATGCTCTCATTACTGCCAATTACCATTTACAGCACCGACAATCTTGTTTTTCACCGGACAATAATTGTCGATCTGCCTGATATGTCTGCAGTCGAATCCGATATGAATATGATAGCCTCGTCGCTGAATCCTGTCGACTCGCGCCCCGGATATGCGTCACAAAAAGTATCGAGTGACAATTATGGCCGCCCGCTTGGCAACCGGTATGTTATTCTCACCAGCAATGATCTCAGGGAGACTTTTGAAACTTTGTCGCAATTCCGCAATGCGGTCGGGATATCGTCGGATATTGCTCTGGTCGATTCTATCTATACCTATTATTCCGGTTTGGACAACCCGGAAAAAATACGCAACTACCTGATTGATTTTTATCAGGCCGGGGGTGAATATGTTTTACTGGGCGGCGATGACACCAAAATACCGGCTCGATATCTCTATTATTACAATACCGGTTCATTACCGTCGAATCTTTATTATCTCATGCCGTCCGATTTGTACTACGCTGATTTGAGCGGCGACTGGAACAGTGACGGCGACGAAGTCTGGGGCGAACCGACCGACGATGATCCCGATCTGGTGCCGGAGCTGATAGTCGGCCGACTGCCGGTTCAGACTTCGGAACGGGCGCAAAATTATATCGACAAACTTATCCAATATTATATCAACCCGGGGAACGGCGATTTTGATTATTTAGCCAGGTCGTTCTTTTTTTCATCGGATCAGATGCGCGACAATCCGAGTAATGGTCAGCATGGTGTTATAGCCGGA